>NZ_JAEMQB010000098.1:0-11099 GCF_022759015.1 Tibeticola sp.
CTCGATCGCTTGCGCGCCTTGCACGAGCGCCGGCGTCAACTCCAGGCGGGGCTCGACGCCGTCGAATAGCCCGCGCCGAGCCCTTGAACCTAAATACGGCAGTTGGGCGCGCCCGGGCGGGCCGCCATCGGGCGCGCGGGCAAGGCGCAAACCGCAGACATGGCGGGTGCCATGGCGAGGATTTGCAACGCCGCCCCCGGGCCCGAGGGTGGCTTGACCGGGTGCGCAGCGCTCACCCGGGCGGTGAACCGCCTCCGCAACAAAAGCCATTGCAACAACAACACTTTGCATTCAGCGAGAAGCGGTCAACTGCCGGATTTAGGTTGAATACTTGCCGGATCGGATATACTTACCGGTTGCCTACGGCAAGAGCGACAGCAGCACCTCCGGGCCAGGCCAACCGCAGCCAGCGTCTACCGCGCTCGACCGGCCACCTTACCGCAAGGACTGCACGCCAAATGTTCGCCCACCATCTTGCCTCGAGTGCCGGCCCATGCGGGCTGGCGTGAACGCGCCGCTGCGTCCGTAGCGCCGCGCGCCGTGTGTAGTTTTGTGTTTCGAGGTTCCAGATGCCTGCTTCCACGTCGAAGAAACCGGCCGCGGCCGGGCATTCCATTGTGCGCGACACCCCGGCGAAGAACCCGCGAGCCGCCGCGGCGGCCGCCGGTGTCGCAGCCCCAAGCTCGTCTGAAACCATCGTTCGGAAAGTCGTTCCCGTGCCTGCATCCAAAACCCCTGCTGAAAAGTCTGCCAAGAAGAAATCTGCCGCTGCCGCCACCGCCGTCGAAAGACTCGACTCCGAACTGGCCGTGAGCGAAGCCGAAGCCCCTGCCCGCAAAAAACCGGGACGCCCGGCGGCCGCCAAGAAAACCACCGCCGCAAAGACGGGTGGCGCCAAACGCGGCCGCAAGCCCAAGGCCAAGGCGGGCGACGAGATCGGACTCGAAGAAGATCTCGACCTGATCGAAGTCGGAGAAGAGCTGATCGAGGAGACCGAAGTCGCGGCCGAGCCGACCGCAGAAAAGGTCAAGCCCCTGCGCATGAAGATCAGCAAGGCGAAGGAACGCGCCTTGATGAAGGAGTTCGGCCTCGACGAAACCGTGCTCTCCGAGGAAGACTTGGCCAAGCGGCGCGAGCGGCTCAAGAAGCTCATCAAGCTCGGCAAGACGCGCGGCTATCTGACCCACGGCGAAATCTCCGACCACCTGCCCGACAAGCTCGTCGACGCCGAGACGCTCGAGGTCGTGGTCAACATGCTCAACGACATGGGCGTGGCGGTCTACGAGCAGACCCCGGACGCCGAGACGCTGCTGCTGAGCAATGCGGCGCCGACCGCCGCCTCGGAAGAAGAGGCCGAAGAAGAAGCCGAGGCCGCGCTTTCCACCGTCGACAGCGAATTTGGCCGTACGACCGACCCGGTGCGCATGTACATGCGCGAGATGGGCACGGTTGAACTGCTCACCCGCGAGGGCGAAATCGAGATCGCCAAGCGCATCGAGGCAGGCCTGACGGCGATGATGGAAGCGATCAGCGCGTCACCCGCCACGATTGCCGAGATCCTTCGCATGGCCGAAGAGATCCGCGAGGGCAAGGTCGTCATCTCCACCGTGGTCGATGGTTTCGTCAACGCGAACGAAGCCGACGACTACGTTGCCGAGGAAGACTTCGACGAGTTCGACGAAGCCGACGACGACGATGGCAAGGGCGGCTCGAAGGCACTCACGAAGAAGCTCGAAGAGCTCAAGAACCAGGCGCTCGAACGCTTCGATCGCATTGCCGTGCTGTTCGAAAAGCTGCACAAGGTCTACGACCGCGAAGGTTGGGGCACCCCGGCCTACCAGAAGGCGCAGAAGGCGCTGTCGGACGAGCTCATGACCATCCGCTTCACGGCCAAGACGATCGAGAAGCTTTGCGACATGGTGCGCGCGCAGGTGGACGACATCCGCAAGAAAGAGCGTGAACTGCGCCGAATCATCGTCGAGCGGTGTGGTTACCCGCAGGAGCAATTCGTAGCCGAATTCAGCGGGCCGAACTCGCACCTGCTCGACCTGCAATGGATCGAGCGTCAAGCCGCTGCCGGCAAGCCCTGGAGCGCGGTGATGGCGCGCAACATCCCGCCGGTGCAGGATCTGCAGCAAAAACTCATCGACCTCCAGGCCCAGGTGGTCGTGCCGCTGCATGAGCTCAAGGACATCAACAAGCGCATGAACGAAGGCGAGGCCATGGCCCGCAGCGCGAAGAAAGAAATGATCGAGGCGAACCTGCGCCTGGTCATCTCGATCGCGAAGAAATACACGAACCGCGGCCTGCAGTTCCTCGACCTCATCCAGGAAGGCAACATCGGCCTCATGAAAGCGGTCGACAAGTTCGAGTACCGGCGCGGCTACAAGTTTTCGACCTATGCCACCTGGTGGATTCGGCAAGCCATCACGCGATCGATCGCGGATCAGGCGCGCACCATCCGCATCCCGGTGCACATGATCGAGACCATCAACAAGATGAACCGCATCAGCCGGCAGCACCTGCAGGAGTTCGGCTACGAGCCCGACGCGAGCGTGCTGGCCGAGAAGATGGGAATCCCGGAAGACAAGATCCGCAAGATCATGAAGATCGCCAAAGAGCCGATCTCGATGGAAACCCCGATCGGTGACGATGACGACAGCCACTTGGGCGACTTCATCGAAGACAGCAGCAACGTCGCGCCGGTGGATGCGGCGATGCAGGCTGGCTTGCGCGAAGTCGTCAAGGAAATCCTCGACAGCCTGACCCCGCGTGAGGCCAAGGTGCTGCGGATGCGCTTTGGCATCGAAATGGCCAGCGACCATACCCTCGAAGAGGTGGGCAAGCAGTTCGACGTCACGCGCGAGCGCATTCGCCAAATCGAAGCCAAGGCGCTGCGCAAGCTCAAGCACCCGAGCCGCTCGGACAAACTGCGCAGCTTCATGGACACACTCTGATACCGAAATTTGCAGGGTTGGACGGGATGCGGTCAACGCCCAGCAATACCCAGCCGTTGTCAGACCTGCATGGAGGTGCATCGCGCCTCCGGGCAAACCCACTGTATCCGGTCCAACTTTTCAAAGGATTGACCATGAAATTGAAGCTCGCTCTGCTCGCCCTTCTCGCTGGCTCTTCGCTCGTTGCTCAGGCTCAGGCTCCGGCCGCTGCCCCGGCGCGCGCCGAAGTCAAGGCCGAGGCCAAGGAAGCCATGAAAGCCGGTGAAGTCGCCACCGGCGAAAAACCCGCTCCGGCCAAGGCCGCCAAGTCGACCAAGAAGCGTGCGGAAGTCAAGGCTGAAGCCAAGGAAGCCGCCAAGGCCGGCACCATCCCTGCGGGCGAAAAGCCCGTGACCGGCGAAGCGAAGAAGTAAACCTTCTTGGCCAACGCCAAATCCAGGGCCTTCGGGCCCTTTTTTCTTGCCTGAAACCAAGGCGGCAAGCATTCCGGTAGTCGGCGCTGTCTCAACCTGCACGAGCAACCGGAATGCCGCGCAACTGGCCCGCTTGCGCGGCGCGCACCGGCGCGGGATATCGCTTGGGGTCGAAGCGGTGCAGCAGTTCGGCCTCGCGCAGCCGGGCCTGAGCGACTTGGGCCGCCTTCACATGTCCATAGCCGCGCAGGGACAGCGGCAGTGCGGCGATCTGCACCGCAAGATCCACACGCTTCGGGCTTCGAGCATCCGCGCCTTCGAGCGCGGCAAGGAGTTCGTCGACGCGTGCCTCGTAGTCGGCGAGCAGGCGGCGCTCCATGCGCCGCTCGGCGGTATGGCCGAAGGGGTCGAGCGGCGTGCCGCGCAGCCGTCGGCCCTGAGCCAGCAGGCGCAGCAGTGGCCGCACCCAGGGCCCGAAGCGCCATTTGCGCGGCGGCTGGCCGCCCCGGGCGCGCGCGAGCAGCGGGGGCGCGAAATGGTAGGTGAGCGTGTAGGACCCTTCGAATTGGGCCTCGAGCGCGCGCTCGAGGCTACCGTCGCTGTAGAGCCGCGCCACTTCGTATTCATCCTTCACGCTCATGAGCTTGAGGAGACTGCGGGCGTAAGTCTGCGCCAGCCGGCCTTCTCGGCCCACCGTGCCCCAGGCTGCCTCACGCGCACGCACGGCGGCGACGCGCTGGCGGTAGCGCTCGGCCCAGGCCGCGTCTTGGTAAGCGCGCAAATGGGCCACGCCGGCCTGGACATAGCCATCGAGGTCGAAGGCCGCCTCGGTCGCTGATCGCAGATCTGCGGCGGCACCTGGCGTGTGCGCGGCCACGCGCAGCGCTTCGAGGGCCCGCGCATCACCAGCGGCGAGCCGCCCGAGTGCGAAAGCGCGGCGATTGGCGTCGACCGCCACGGCGTTGAGCTCGATGGCGCGCTCGAGGGCCGCGCGGGATAAGGGCACCAGACCCCGCTGCCACGCAAAACCCAGCGCCAGGATGTTGGCCGTGACGGTGTCGCCGAGGAAGTCCTCGGCCAGCGCCTGTGCGTCGAAGGTCTGCACCCGCTCCTCGCCCGCCGCATGGCACAACTTGGCGAGCAGTTCGGGCACGTGCAGATCGGCATCGGGGTTACGCAAGGACTCGGCCACCGGAGTCTCGTGCAGGTTGGCCAGGATGCGGGTGCGACCGTGGCGCACGGTCTGCAGGGCTTCGGACGAGGCTGCCACCACCAGGTCGCAGGCCAGCACCGCGTCCGCCTGCTGCGTATCGATGCGCACTTGGTGGAGCCGCTCCGGCCGGTCGGCCAGGCGAACGAAGCTCAGCACGGCGCCACCTTTTTGCGCAAAGCCCATGAAGTCGAGTACGCTCGCGCGCTTGCCCTCGAGGTGCGCCGCCATCGCCACGATCGCCCCGACCGTGACCACGCCGGTGCCACCGACGCCGGTGATCAGCAGGTCATAAGGTGCCTGCCAGACATGCGACCCGGGCTCAGGCAAGGCGCGCACCGCGGCCTCGAAGGCGCTGGCCGCGGGGCCTGCCAATGCGCCGAGACTGCGCCGGATGCGCGCGCCCTGGACACTGACGAAGCTCGGACAAAAACCGTCGGCGCAGCGTTCGTCCTGATTACAGGCGGTCTGGTCGATGCGGCGCTTGCGGCCAAACAGCGCCGCCGACGGCCCGCTCGCGTCGGGCAGCACGGCGACGCAATTGCTTTGCACGGTGCAGTCGCCACAGCCTTCACACACCGCCTCGTGGATGAAGAGCCGCTGCGGCGCCTCGGCCAGCGCGCCTTTCTTACGACGGCGGCGCTTCTCGGCGGCGCAGGTCTGCTCGTAGATGAGCACGGTCACGCCTGGGGTGTCCCGCAGGCGGCGCTGCACCGCATCGAGCTCGCTGCGATCGGCAAAGGTGGTCATGGCCGGGAAACGGCTGCGCAAGCCAGCGTACTTGCCGATGTCGTCGGACACGACGGCAACAGCGCTGACGCCTTCGCTTTCGACCTGGCGCGCGATCGCATCGACGCTGATGCGGCCATCGACCGGCTGGCCGCCGGTCATCGCAACGGCGTCGTTGTAGAGGATCTTGTACGTGATGTGGGCGCGCGCGGCGACCGCTTGGCGGATCGCCAGCGTGCCCGAGTGGTAAAAGGTGCCGTCGCCGAGGTTCTGAAAGACATGGGGCACGCGCGTAAAGCGTGCATGCGAGACCCAGTCCACCCCTTCGCCCCCCATCTGAATCAGGCCCGCGGTGCTGCGGTCCATCCAGTTCGCCATGAAATGGCAGCCGATGCCCGCGCGCGCGGTGGAGCCCTCGGGCACCACGGTGCTGGTGTTGTGCGGGCAGCCGGCGCAGAAATACGGCAGCCGCTTGACCGTGTCGGCGGCGTTTGAGAGCAGCTCGGGCACCGTGAAGTCGCGCACATGCTGTAGATGGTCGTTGAAGGTGGCTGCGTCGGGGAAATGCCGTTGCAGCCAGTGCGCGAAGATTTCGATGAGGCGCGAGGGGCGCAACTCACCGGTGGCGGCAATGAGCGGCGCCCCCTGTCGGTCGTGCTTGCCGACGATGGCCGGGCGCGCCGACGGCGGCGCGTTGTAGAGCAAAGCCCGCAGTTGCTGCTCGACCACGGGCGCTTTTTCCTCGACGACCAAAATTTCCTCGAGCCCCTCGGCAAAGGCACGCAGCCGCGTCGGCTCCACCGGCCAGGCCAGGCCCACTTTGTAGAGGCGCACGCCTGCGGCCGCGAGCTGCGCGAGGCTGATGTCGAGCCGCCGCAGCACCTCCATCAAGTCCAGGTGCGCCTTACCGCAGGTGACGATGCCCAGCCGCGCCTGCGGCGCCTCGATGACCATGCGGTCGATGCGGTTGACGCGCGCAAAGGCCGCCACCGCCTCGAGCTTGGCTGCGAGCCGCGTCTCGATCGCCAGCGAGGGCAGGTCGGGCCAGCGGTAATGCAGCCCATCGGCGGGCGGCGTATAGCCGGTCGCGGCGCGCACCGCCTCGGGGCCGACCCAGGCGCGCACACGCGACTGCACCGCGTCGAGGTCCACCGTACCGGCGCTCTCGACCACCTCCGAGAGCGCCGCCATCGCCACCCAGGCGCCCGAAAAGCGCGACAAGTCCCAGCCGTAGAGCCCGAACTCGAGCAACTCGGCGACGTTGGCCGGCTGCAGCACCGGCATGTGGAAGGCGGCAAACAGCGCATCGCTTTGATGCGGCATGGACGAGGACACGCAGCCGTGGTCGTCCCCGGCCACCACCAGAACACCGCCGTGGGGGGAGGCGCCAAAGGCATTGCCGTGCTTGAGCGCGTCGCCGGCGCGGTCCACACCCGGCCCCTTGCCGTACCAGAGCGCAAACACCCCGTCGGCCGTGCGCTCGGGGTCGGACTCGACGCGCTGCGTGCCGAGCACCTGCGTGGCCGCCAGTTCTTCGTTGACGCCCGGCACGAAGTGCACGCCCGCCTCCTCGAGCCGGGTGCCGGCCTTCCACAAAGCCTGATCCAGCCCGCCGAGCGGCGAGCCCCGGTAGCCGCTCACGAAGCCGCGGGTGTTCCAGCCCGCTGCTGCGTCGCGCGCGCTCTGCATTCGCAAGAGACGCACCAGCGCCTGGGTGCCGCTGAGAAACACCACGCCCTCGTCGGCCCACAGCGCGTCGTCCAGCCGATAGCCAGGGCGTTGCAAAGGCGGTGCTTCAGCGATGCGGTCCGATGCGCTTTCGCACGGTGCTGGGGCCGGATGGGTGAACATGGCGCAGCCTCCTCGAGGGGAACGGTGGAGGCGCCAGTTTCTGCGCACGCCCGGAGAAACCGTTTGCTCTTTTTGCCAAGATCGGCATGATTACGACCGAATTTCTTCTCAAACAGCCCCGATGAGCGAAGTATTCACCCTAGACGCCTGGAGCCTGCGCATCCTGCAGGAGCTGCAGCGCGACGCGCGCCAGACGCTGCAGCAAATCGCCGACGCGGTGGGCCTCTCGCCCACGCCCTGCTGGCGGCGCATCAAGGCCATGGAAGACGCGGGCGTGATTCGCGGCTACAGCGCGCTGGTGGACCGCAGCCGGGTGGGGCTGTCTTTGCTGGTCGTCGTCGAAGTCAATCTGGCGGCGCACACCGAGGAACTGGTGCGCGGCTTTGAACGCGCCGTCGCTGCCGAGCCGGCCATCGTGCGCTGCCTCTCCACGACCGGGCAGGCCGACTACATCCTCACGGTGATGATGCCCGACATCGCCGCCTATGAGCGCTTCCTGCACGCCACTCTGTTCAAGCTGCCCGGCGTGACGCATGTGCGCTCGAGCATCGTGCTCAAAGAAATCAAGGCCGATGTCCGCCTGCCGGTGGCTGCGCTGGCCAGCGAAGCAGCCGCCCCGAGCACCCAAGCCCATGAGCGGCGCGCGCGCACCGCCCGTGGAGGCCCCAAAAGCTGACTTTTCAGCCAAATCGGCTGGATGCCGGCGTGAATCGGTGCGATTGCGCTATCGAAACAGGACTATTGGAGCCGCCTGAGGCAACACCGAACAGTTTCCGTGATGGCGCGCGCTCGGCCGCGGGATGGGATGCGAGGCGCAAACCGCAGCCATAGCCGCAGCGATGGCGAGGATTTGCTTTCGACGCAGACTGCCCGCAGCTGGGATGCGCGACGCGCGGGGGACTCGTTCAGCGTTGCCCTACCTTTCCCGCTTGGCCACCAGCGTCAGGATGTCGTAGCTCGCGACCAGCTCGCCGTGCTGGTTCGTCACCTGCACGTCCCAAGCCACCACGCCCTGGCCGCGGCCTTGGGCGTCGGCCTTTTGACGGTCGATCTTGCGTTTGGCGGTGAGTTGCACCTGAATGCTGTCGCCGATCGCCACCGGCTTGACGAAGCGCAGCGTGTCGAGCCCGTAGTTCGCGAGCACCGGGCCGGGCTCGGGCACGACGAACAGGCCCGCCGCATCCGACAGCACCAGGTAGCCGTGCGCGATGCGCTGGCCAAACGGGCTGGCCTTGGCCGCTTCGTCGTCGAAGTGCATGTAGAACAGGTCGCCGGTGAGCTGGCCGAAGGCGTGCACATCGGCGTCGGTGATGACGCGGCTGGGCGTGGTGAGCGACTCGCCGATCTGGATGTCCTCGAAATGGCGGCGGAACGGATGGGTGCCGGTTTCGATGCGACGCGCGCCGCGCACGTATTCACCGGTGACGGCGGCCAGCATGCTGGGCGAGCCCTGGACGGCTGCGCGCTGCATGAAGTGGCGCACCGCGCGCAGGCCGCCGAGCTCCTCGCCGCCGCCTGCGCGCCCCGGCCCGCCGTGTTTGAGCACCGGCAGCGGCGAGCCGTGGCCGGTGGATTCGGGCGCGGCTTCGGCATCGAGCACATGTACGCGACCGTGCAGCGCGGCGAGCGCGCCGACCATGCGCGCGGCGGTCTGCGGCTCGCGGGTCACCAGGGTGCAGACCAGGCTGCCGCGGCCGCGGGCGGCCAGGGCCAGCGCTTCATCGAGGCCGTCGTAGGGCATCAGCGTGCTGACCGGGCCGAAGGCTTCCACGTCGTGCGCGGGGGCGTCGCCCAGCGGCGCGCGCTCGAGCAGCAGCGTCGGCGGGAAGAAGGCGCCGTCGGCCGTACCCTCGCCCACCGGCGCGAAGCCGCTGCCGCCGTCGAACATCACCTCGGCGCTGCGGCGCAGCAGGGCGACGCGCTCGGCCACGTCGGCCACCTGCGCGTGCGAGGCCAGCGGCCCCATCTTCACCCCCTCGACCGCGGGGTCGCCCACGACGACCTTCGCCAGCCGGGCCTGCACACGCTCGACCAGCGCGTCGAGATGTGCGCGCGGCACGATGGCGCGACGAATGGCGGTGCACTTTTGCCCCGCCTTGACGGTCATCTCGCGCACCAGCTCCTTGACGTAGAGGTCGAATTCGGGGTCGTCGGGCGTGACCTCGGGCGCGAGGATCGCCGCGTTGAGCGAGTCGGCCTCGGCGTTGAAGGGAATGCTGTGGCGAACCAGGTTGGGGTGCACGCGCAGCTTCGCTGCGGTGTCGGCGCTGCCGGTGAAGGTGACCACATCGCGCTCATCGAGCTGGTCGAGCAGGTCGCCGGTGGAGCCGATGACGAGCTGCAGCGCGCCCTCGGGCAGGATGCCGGACTCATTGATCAGCCGCACCAAGGCTTCGGTCAGATAGCTCGTCGCCGTCGCGGGCTTGCCGATGCAGGGCATCCCGGCCAGAAAGCTCGGCGCAAACTTCTCCAACAGGCCCCAGACCGGGAAGTTGAACGCATTGATGTGCACCGCGACGCCGCCGCGCGGCACGAGGATGTGGGTGCCGGCGAACACGCCTTTCTTGCCCAGCGGCAGCGCCGGGCCTTCGTGGATGAGGTTGCCGCTGGGCAGTTCGGCCGAGCCGACGCTGGCGTAGGAAAACAGCGTGCCGGTGCCGCCTTCGATGTCGATCCAGCCGTCTGCGCGGGTCGCGCCGGTCCAGGCCGAGACGGCGTAGAGCGCTTCCTTGCGTTCGTTGAGGTATTTGGCCAGCGCCTTCAGCCGCGACGCGCGCTGCTGAAAGTCGAGCGCCAGCAGTTTGGGCAGCGCGACGCGCCGCGCATAGTCCATCGCTTCGGCGAAATCGGCCGCCTCGGCATGGGTGTAGGCCACGGTCTGGCCGTTGACCGCATGGCGCAGCGCCTGCGCGGGCGTGGCGCCGCTCCAGCGGCCGGCAAGGTAGCTCTGCAGAACTTGGCTCATGGTCATTCCTTTTTTGATAGCAAAAACCCAGGGTTTGACGCCGGGGTTTGAGGGAAAAACTTCAAAATATGTCGCAGCAGCGAGGCGCAACGGCACGCGCGCACAGCACGCGCACGGCACGCGGCACCGTCAAGCCGCCTGCGCCTTGCCGCCGAGGCCGAGGTAGGTGTCGATGATGCGGCGGTCGTGCAGCAGATCCTGCGCCTCGCCGCTGAGCGCGACGGCCCCCATCTCCAGCACATAGGCGCGGTCGGCCACTTGCAGCGCGGCGCGGGCGTTTTGCTCGACCAGCAGCACCGACACACCATGCGTGCGCAGCGAGGCCACCACGTGCAGCACCTCGCGCACGATCAGGGGTGCGAGGCCCAGCGAGGGCTCGTCGAGCATCAGCAGCCGCGGCCGGCTCATCAGCGCGCGGCCGATGGCCAGCATCTGCCGCTCGCCGCCCGAGAGCGTCGCCGCCATTTGCGCGCGGCGCTCCTTGAGGCGCGGAAAGATGGCGAACACCTCCTCCATGCGGCTGGCCTGGTCGCGCAGGCCGCGGCGCCAGCGCGCGAAGCCGCCAAGCAGCAGGTTGTCCTCGACCGACATCTCGCCGAACAGCTCGCGCTTCTCCGGCACCAGCGCCACGCCGCGCGCGACCATGGCCTCCACGCTCGGGCGGTCGATGCGCTCGCCCGCGAGCGTGAGCACCCCGCGCGAGGGCAACAAACCCATGCTCGCGTTGAGCAGCGTGCTTTTGCCCGCGCCGTTGGGGCCGATGACGGTGACGATCTCGCCCTCGCCCACGCGCAGGTCCACGGCGTGCACCGCCTCCACCGCGCCGTACGAGACGCTGAACTCGCTGAGCTCGAACAGCGCCAGCCCGTTGCCCGCGCTCATGCCGCACCCCCGAGGTAGGCGTCGAGCACGCGCGGGTCGGCCTGCACCTGCGCGGGCGTGCCCTCGGCGATCACCGTGCCGAACTCGAGCAC
>NZ_JAEMQB010000096.1:0-4443 GCF_022759015.1 Tibeticola sp.
GTCCATGCGGGCGCAAGCTTTGCTGCGGCGCTGGCGCGTCATCCGCGGGCCTTTCCCGAGGTCTACCGCGCGGTGGTCGCCGCCGGCGAACAAAGCGGTCAGCTCGGCGGCGTGCTCGAGCGGCTCGCCGACGATCTGGAACAGCGCCAGGCCTTGCGTGCCAAGCTGCTCGGCGCCGCGCTCTACCCCGCGATCGTGACGGTGATCGCGCTCTTCATCGTGGTTTTTCTCGTGACCTACGTGGTGCCCCAGGTCGCAGGCGTGTTTGCGGGAACCAAAAAGGCCTTGCCGTTTCTCACCGTGGCGATGCTCGCGCTCAGCAGCGCGGTGCGCCAGTACGGCTGGATCGCGCTCGGTGTTCTTGTTTTGATAGCAGTTGGTGGCCGTTTGGCGCTGGGGAACCCCGTGTTTCGTGAAAAATTCGACGCTGCATGGCTGCGCGCGCCGGTGGTCGGGCGGCTCTCGCGCGGGTACAACGCGGCACGCTTCGCCTCGACTCTGGCGCTGCTGTCGGCGGCCGGGGTGCCGATTCTGCGTGCGCTGCAGGCGGCGGCGGAGACGCTCTCCAACCGGGCGATGCGGCAGGACGCACTCGACGCGCTCGTGAGGGTGCGCGAGGGCGCGCCGCTGGCCTCGGCGCTCGGGCAAAAGCAGCGCTTTCCGAGCTTGCTCGCGATGTTCGCGCGGCTGGGCGAGCAGACCGGGCAGCTGCCCCAAATGCTTGGGCGTGCCGCGGCGCAGCTCTCGGCCGAGGTGCAGCGCCGCGCGGTGGCGCTCGCGACCGTGCTCGAGCCGCTGCTGATCGTGACCATGGGCGCGGTGGTGATGCTGATCGTGCTCGCCGTGCTGCTGCCCATCATCCAGCTCAACCAACTCGTGCGCTGAGTTCCCCACCATGGCTGCCAATCTCGACAACCAACTCGTCGTTGCGATTTCCTCGCGCGCCCTGTTCGACCTCGAAGAGGAAAACCGGGTCTTCGAGCAAAGCGACGACCGCGCCTACATGCGCTTGCAGCTCGAACGGCTCGAGCAACCGGCGCGCCCGGGCGTGGCCTACTCGCTGGTCAAAAAGCTGCTGGCTTTCAACGACCCCGAGCATGCGCGCGTGGAAGTGGTCATGCTCTCGCGCAACGACCCGGTGTCGGGCCTGCGCGTGTTCCGCTCGGTCGCGACGCACGGTCTGACCGTCACGCGCGGCGTGTTCACCCGCGGGCGCGACCCCTGGCCCTACCTGAGCCCTTTGCGCGCCAATTTGTTTTTGTCGGCCAACCCGGCCGACGTGCGCGCCGCGCTGGCCTTGGGCTTTCCCGCCGCGACGGTGGCGACGCATGCCGCGCGCGCCTCCGACCGCTACCCGCACGAGGTGCGCATCGCGTTCGACGGCGACGCCGTGCTGTTTTCCGATGAAGCCGAGCGCATCTATCAGCAAAACGGCCTGCCCGCGTTTCAGCAGCACGAGCGGGACCGCGCGGTGCAGCCGCTGCCGGGCGGCCCGTTCAAGCCGCTGCTCGCGGCGCTGCACCGACTGCAGCAGGAAGGCACCGACGCCATGCGCATCCGCACCGCGCTGGTGACCGCGCGCAGCGCCCCGGCGCATGAGCGCGCCATCCGCACCTTGATGGACTGGAACATCGAGGTCGACGAAGCGATGTTCCTCGGCGGCCTGCCCAAGGGCGAGTTCCTCGCCGCCTTCGAGCCCGACTTCTTCTTCGACGACCAGACCGGCCACATCGAACAAGCCGCCCGTCATGTCCCCGCCGGGCATGTGGCCAGCGGCGTGTCGAACGATGGCTGAGGACGCAAACCCCATGTCCCAGGCCCCCGCCACGCCCGCGTCCCGCGCCGCGCCGCTCGCCCGCTGGTCGGCGCTGCGGCATTTCCTCGCCCAGGTGCGCACGCTCTCGCTGCCGTATTTCCGCTCGGAAGAGCGCTGGAAAGCACGCGCGATGCTCGCGGCGATCGTGGGGCTCAACCTCGGCGCGGTCTATTTGCTGGTGCAGATCAACGAGTGGAACCGCCTGTTCTTCGACGCGCTGCAGAACAAAGACGCGGCGGCGTTCTGGACGCAGCTCGCGCGCTTTGCGGTGCTCGCCTTCGTCTACATCACGGTGGCGATCTACCGCTTTTACCTGACCCAACTGCTGGAGCTGCGCTGGCGCGCCTGGATGACGGCGCAGTACACCGCGCGCTGGCTCAGCGACCATGCGTTTTATCGCATCGAGCTCGCGCGCTTCACCCGCGCCGACACCGACCGGCCCGACGACCCCGCCGCGCAGCCGGACAACCCGGATCAGCGCATCCAGGAGGACATCAACCTGTTCACCACGCAGACGGTGGGGCTCTCGATGGGGCTGCTCAACGCGAGCGTGACGCTGCTGAGCTTCGTCGGCATCCTCTGGAGCCTCTCCGGGCCGTTCGCGTTCACGCTGGGCGGCACGAGTTGGACCATCCCGGGCTTCATGGTGTGGATGGCGCTGCTCTACGCACTGGCGGGCAGTTGGCTCGCGCACCGCATCGGTCGACCGCTGATCGGACTCAACTTCCGCCAGCAGCGCTACGAAGCCGACTTCCGCCACCACCTCGTGCGGGTACGCGAATACAGCGAGGCGATCGCGCTCGACCGGGGCGAGGCCGCGGAACGCCGCCAGATCGCCGCGCGCTTTGCGCCGGTGCTCTCCAACATGCTGGAGCTGCTGCGGGCGCAAAAGCGGCTCACCGGCTTTACCGTGGGCTTTGGCCAGGCGGCGGTGGTGTTCCCCTTCCTCGTCGCTGCGCCGCGGTTTTTCAGCGGGGCGATTCAGCTCGGCGAGCTGATGCAAATCTCGAGCGCCTTTGGGCAGGTGCAGGACGCACTCTCCTGGTTCGTCAACAACTACGACGCGCTCGCCAGCTGGCGCGCCACCACCGAGCGCCTGAGTGGCTTCGAGGCCAAGATTTCTGAACCAAAACCCGAAGACGCCGGCGTCAAACGGCACGTTGATGCTCCTAAAACCGAAGCGCCGACCGCCACCGACCTCGGCGTCGATCTGCCCGACGGCACGCCGCTGCTCGCTGCTCCCGCGCTGTCGGTGGGCCCCCAGCAACCGGTGCTGGTCAGCGGCCCCTCGGGGGCGGGCAAGTCCACGTTGTTTCGCGCCTTCGCCGGCATTTGGCCGTATGCGCGCGGCACGATCTGCCTGCCCGAAGACAGCATGTTCATCCCGCAGCGCCCGTATTTCCCGAACGGCAGCCTGCGCGCGGCGCTGGCCTACCCCGAACTGCCCGAGCGCTATCGCGACGAGGAACTGCGACAGGCGCTCGTCGATGCGCGGCTGCCCGAGTTGGTCCACCGGCTCGACGACGCCGATGCCTGGAGCCAAAAGCTCAGCGGCGGTGAGCAGCAGCGGCTGGCCATCGCGCGCGTGCTGCTCAAGCGTCCGCGCTGGGTGTTTGCCGACGAAGCCACGGCCGCGCTCGACGCCGAGGCCGAAACCGCGCTCTACGCCCGTCTGGCCGAACGCACGGCCGAGCGCGGCGGCGCGCTGGTATCCATCGCGCACCGGCCGTCGGTGGCGGCCTTCCACCGCGTGCAATGGCGCTTCGTGCCGCAGACGAACATCGACGCCGCGGCGCAGGCCCGCTACCGCATCGAAATCGCGCCGCTCGAAGGGTCAGACGTCGGCTGAACGTCCACATCCGGCCCGCCACGCCTGCCAGCCCCGTGCGCGCAGCACGCAGGCGGGACATTCGCCGCAACCGTAGCCCCAGTCGTGGCGAGCACTGCGCTCGCCGCGGTAGCAGGTGTGCGTGTGCTCGACGATGAGTTCCACCAAGGCCGCGCCGCCGGCCGCCGCGTCACGGCCCAGCCGCGCCTCGTGCGCAGCGCCCAGCCGATGCGCCAGTGCCCAGGTCTCGGCCTTGTCGAGCCACATCAGCGGGGTGTCGATGCGCAGCCGCCGATCCAGCCCCAGCGACAGCGCCACCTGCATGGCCTTCATGGTGTCGTCGCGGCAATCGGGATAGCCCGAGAAGTCGGTCTCGCACACCCCCGTCACCAGCGCCTGCGCACCGCGCCGGTAAGCCAAAGCGGCGGCCAGCGTCAGAAAAATCAGATTGCGCCCGGGCACGAAGCTGTTGGGCAGGCCGGACGCTTCGAAGGCGAAGGCCGTGTCCCGCGTGAGGGCGCAGTCGCTGATCTCGCCCAGCACGGCGAGGTCGATCCGATGGTCCTCGCCCAGCTTCGCCGCCCAAGCGGGAAAGCGCTCGCGCAGCGCCGCCAACACGGTTTGCCGCGCCTCGAGTTCCACCCGGTGGCGCTGGCCGTAGTCGAAACCCACCGTCTCGCCCCGCTCGAACTGCTCGAGCGCCTGCGCCAGACAGGTGGTCGAGTCCTGCCCGCCGGAAAACAAAACCAACGCCGATTGAAAGCCGTGTTTGCTCGTCATTTTTGAAGTGTTTACCGGA
>NZ_JAEMQB010000092.1:0-6565 GCF_022759015.1 Tibeticola sp.
CACTCGCGCAGCCGCGCGCGGGCGCGCGAAAGGCGGGACATGACGGTGCCGACCGGAATCCCCAGAATATTGGCGACCGCCTCGTAGCTCAGGTCTTCGAGCGTCACCAAAAGCAGCACGGTTCGCTGCTCCTCGGGGAGCCGCAGCAGGCAGCGCAGAAGGTCGAGTGCGAGATCGGACGGCGCCTCTGCGCCAGGCAGGTCGTCTGCCATCTCGTCGACGTCGATTTGTGCACTCGGTGCGGGTCGAAGTCGGGCGCGGCGTACCTGGTTGGCATGCAGGTTGTGCATCACCGTGAACAGCCAGGCCCGCAGGTCGCTGCCCGCGCGCCAGAGGTGCCAGCGGCTGCAGGCGCGCTCGAGCGTGTCTTGCACCAGATCGTCCGCCGCCCAGGGGTCGCCGACGAGGGCGCGCGCATACCGGCGCAAACCGGGTAGTTGCTCGCGCAGCGTCTGGCGGTCCATGCTGGGCAAATCGGTCAGGGACGAGCGGTGTGCCAGACCTGGTTGACGCCGTCACCGGTGCGGTCGCCCGGTTTGCTGTCTTTCACCCAGAAGTACAGCGGCTTACCACGGAAGGCCCACTGTTTGCGGCCATCGTCGCGGACGATGATGCTGTAGTCGCCCGTGGGCTGGTCGGTGTCCGAGGCGAGCAGCGGCGGCCAGTTGGTGGCGCAGGGCCCGTTGCAGACCGACTTGCCCGCGCCCTGCGGGTCTTTGTCGAACACATACAGCGTCATGCCGTTGGGGCCGACCAGCGCCCCGTCGGCAACCCGGGCGGGGGCGCTGCCGCTCGCCATGGCGGCGCAGCCTGAGAGCAGGGCAAGGGTGAGGGTGGCGGTGGCGTAAAGGTGTTTCATGAGCGACTCCGGTTGGTGGGGGGATCGAATGACAGCAGGGCTGTCCTCTCATGAACACGCGCTGAGTGGGTTTTATTCCCGCGCCAGCAAAAAATTACCGGTGGCGCGACTTCATCGCTCGCTCCACCTCGCGCTTGCCCTCGCGCTCCTTGATGGTGTCGCGTTTGTCGTGCTCGGCCTTGCCTTTGGCCAGACCGATTTCGCATTTCACGCGGCCGTTCTTCCAGTGCAGGTTCAGCGGGACGAGGGTGAAGCCCTTCTGCTCGACCTTGCCGACGAGGCGCCGGATTTCATCCTTGTGCAGCAGCAGCTTGCGGGTGCGGGTCGGGTCTGCGGTGACGTGGGTGGAGGCGGTCCTCAAAGGGGTGATTTGGCAGCCGATCAGGAACAGCTCGCCGTTGCGGATGACCACATAGCCATCGGTGAGCTGCACTTTGCCCGCGCGCAGGGCTTTGACCTCCCAGCCCTCGAGCACCATGCCCGCCTCGAAGCGCTCTTCGATGAAGTAGTTGAAGGCCGCCTTTTTGTTCTCGGCGATGCGGGTGTTGGATGCAGTGTTTTTGGAGGTGGCCATGAGGGAAGGCGGGTCGTGCGGCGGGCGGCCTCGGCCCGCAGGCGAGGCGAGGGCGGCTGTCCGCGCTGTGCGGTGCCTACAATCGGCACCGAGTCGCGCATTCTATGAAAAACGTCCACAAGTCCGTCCTCATCTGGTACAGCCCGGCAGAAATGTTTGCGCTGGTGACCGATGTGGAACGTTATCCGCAGTTTTTGCCTTGGTGCGACCACGCGCGTGTGCTCGAACGCGACGAAACCAGCATGGTCGCGGAAGTCGGTATTGGTTTTGGTGGGGTGCGCCAGGTTTTTGTCACGCGCAATCGCCACGAGCCCGACCGCAGCGTGTCGATGCAGCTGGTTTCGGGGCCGTTTTCCAAGCTCGATGGCGTCTGGCATTTTTTGCCGGTGGGTGATGGGACTCAACGCGCCTGCCGCGTCGAATTGCGTCTGGAGTACGGCTTCGACAACCGTGCGCTTGCGAGCGTCGTGGGGCCGGTCTTCGACAAGATCGCATCGAGCCTGGTCGACGCCTTTGTGCGGCGGGCCGAGCAAATTTACGGCTGAGGCCCACGATGCGCATCACGGTCGTTCATTCCCACGCGCCACGGCAGCTTTGGCTGCGGGAATTGGATCTGGATTCAGGCGCGACGGTGCGCGAAGCGCTTGCCGCGAGCGGTTTGCTCGATGCCTTCCCCACGCTGGACTTGGGGGCTTGCACGGTCGCGGTCTGGGGCCAGCGGGCACAGCCCACGGAGCGCCTGCGCGAAGGGGATCGGGTCGAAGTGTGTCGCCCGCTCAAGGTCGACCCGAAGGTCGCCCGGCGCGAGCGTTTTCGCGCGCAGGGCATGCGCACGGCGGGCCTCTTCGCCCAGGCCAAGGCCCCGAAGAAAAACTGAAACCTGGCCCGCAGCCGTCCGTGGGGCAGCAGGGACTTGTTCAGCGTCGCCCTTACTCGCAGTTGGCCAAAATGGCCTCGTCGATGCGCTTGAGTTCGGCGGCGCGTGCCGCGTCGTCGAGGATTTCGCGTTCGCCCTTGTCATTGATCCGCGCCATGCGCATGCCCGAAGTCAGCGCAGCCTTGGCGGCCTTGGCCCGCTTACAGTTGTCGGCTTTGAGCTGACGCTGCTTTTCCTCTTCCGCCTTTTTCTTCGCCGCCTCGGCGGCCTCGGCTTCCTTCTTCTTTTTCTCGAGTGGATCCTCAGCCGCCGCAGCGGCACCACCCGCGGGCTTGGTGCCGGCCGATGCGGGGGCAGGGGTCTCCGCAGCCTCGCTCGTGGGGCGCACTTGGCCCGGCCGTCGCAGGATGTTCTTTTCCGGCACCTCTGCCGGCGGCGGCCGGTCGCTGTAGACCTTGCGGCCGCTCGCGTCGAGCCACTGCCATTGCCCGAAGGCCGGGGCACATGAAATTCCGATGGCGATGAGCCAGGCCAGGTTCTTGAGCTTCATGAGGATCAAGTGTAGCGATGGAACGGCCCGCGTGGTGCACGTCGCGGGACGCGTCGAACGGTCTGCGGCTGGTGTCTGCGGCTGGGGGTGGACGGATACAATCGGCTTTTTGGAGCTCATCTATGCGCCTCTTGGGAAAAGCGCTCACTTTCGACGACGTTCTTCTGGTCCCCGCGTTTTCCTCGGTCCTACCGAAAGACACTTCGCTGGCGACCGCCTTCACCCGCAACATCCGGCTCAACCTGCCGCTCGTGTCCGCTGCGATGGACACGGTGACGGAAGCGCGTCTGGCCATCGCCATCGCCCAAGAGGGTGGTATTGGCATCGTGCACAAGAACCTGACGCCGCAGGAGCAGGCGGCGCACGTCGCCAAGGTCAAGCGCTATGAGTCGGGCGTGTTGCGCGACCCCGTGGTCATTGGGCCGGATACCACCGTGCGGCAGGTGATGCAGCTTTCGGATGAACTCGGTGTTTCGGGCTTCCCGGTGGTTCAGGACGGCAAGGTGGTCGGCATCGTCACCGGGCGCGACCTGCGCTTCGAAACCCGCATGGATGCGCCGGTGCGCGAAATCATGACGCCCCGCGAGCGCCTCATCACCGTGCCTGAGGGCACCACGCCCGAAGAGGCCAAGGCGCTGTTGAACAAGCACAAGCTCGAGCGCCTGCTGGTCGTCAACGATGCATTCGAGCTCAAGGGCCTCATCACCGTCAAGGACATCACCAAGCAGCTCAACTTCCCGAACGCCGCGCGCGATTCCGCCGGGCGACTGCGCGTGGGTGCGGCGGTCGGTGTCGGCGCGGGCACCGAGGAGCGCGTGGAGCTTCTGGTGAAGGCGGGTGTGGACGCGATCGTTGTCGATACCGCGCACGGTCACAGCAAGGGCGTGATCGATCGCGTGCGCTGGGTGAAGCAGAACTATCCGCAGGTCGAGGTGATCGGCGGCAACATCGCCACGGGTGCAGCCGCGCGTGCGCTGGTCGAGGCCGGGGCGGATGCGGTCAAGGTTGGCATCGGCCCGGGCTCGATCTGCACCACGCGCATCGTCGCAGGCGTCGGGGTTCCGCAGATCACCGCCATCGACAACGTGGCCTCGGCCCTGCACGGCACGGGCGTGCCCTTGATTGCCGACGGCGGCGTGCGCTACAGCGGCGACATTGCCAAGGCCATCGCCGCGGGCGCGAGCACCGTCATGATGGGCGGCATGTTCGCTGGCACCGAGGAGGCGCCCGGCGAGGTCATCCTGTACCAGGGCCGCAGCTACAAGAGCTACCGCGGCATGGGGTCGATCGGCGCCATGCAACAGGGCAGCGCCGACCGCTACTTCCAGGAGTCGAGCACGGGCAACCCCAACGCCGACAAGCTCGTGCCCGAAGGCATCGAAGGCCGCGTGCCCTACAAGGGCTCGGTCGTCGCCATCATCTTCCAGATGGCGGGTGGCCTGCGCGCAGCCATGGGCTATTGCGGCTGCGCGACGATCGAAGAGATGCAGCAGCGCGCCGAGTTCGTCCAAATCACGGCGGCGGGCATACGTGAGAGCCACGTCCACGACGTGCAGATCACCAAGGAAGCGCCCAACTACCGCGCGGACTGAGCGCACTCCACCCCAATCGGGCTGCCGCAGGCGGCCCTTTTTTCTTTTTCAGGCACGTCGTCATGCAGCACTCGAAAATCCTCATCCTCGACTTCGGCTCCCAGGTCACGCAGCTCATCGCGCGGCGCGTGCGCGAGATGCACGTTTATTGCGAAGTTCACCCCTGCGACGTGAGCGACGAATGGGTGCGCGCGTATGCCGCCGATGGCAAGCTCAAGGGCGTGATCCTCTCGGGCAGCCATGCCAGCGCGTATGAGGAATCGACCGACCGCGCGCCGCAGGCGGTGTTTGAGCTGGGCGTGCCGGTGCTCGGCATTTGCTACGGCATGCAGACCATGGCGCAGCAGCTTGGCGGGGTGGTCGAGGGCGGCCACCAGCGCGAATTCGGCTATGCCGAAGTCCGTGCGCGTGGCCATACCGCGCTGCTCAAGGGCATTGCCGACTTCACCACGCCCGAAGGCCACGGCATGCTGAAAGTCTGGATGAGTCACGGCGACAAGGTGACGCAGCTGCCGCCGGGCTTCAAGCTCATGGCCAGCACGGAAAGCTGCCCCATCGCGGGCATGGCCGACGAGGCGCGGCGCTTCTATGCGGTGCAGTTCCACCCCGAGGTCACCCACACCGTGCAGGGGCGCGCGATTCTGGAGCGCTTCGTGCTGGAGATCTGCGGCGCCGAGCCCGATTGGGTCATGCACGACCACGTGGCCGAGGCGGTCGAAGCGATCCGCCAACAGGTGGGGGACGAAGAGGTCATCCTTGGCCTCTCGGGCGGCGTGGATTCGTCCGTCGCTGCAGCCCTGATCCACCGCGCCATTGGCGACCAACTCACCTGCGTGTTCGTCGACCATGGGTTGCTGCGGCTCAATGAGGGCGACATGGTGATGGAGATGTTCGCGGGCAAGCTCCATGCCAAGGTAATCCGCGTGGACGCGAGTGAACTCTTCCTCAGCCGCCTGGCCGGTGTGAGCGACCCCGAGCAAAAGCGCAAGATCATCGGCGGGTTGTTCGTCGATGTGTTCAAGGCCGAGGCGGCCAAGCTCAAGGCCGGCGGCAATGGCCACAAAGGCGCGACCTTCCTCGCCCAGGGCACGATTTACCCGGACGTCATCGAATCGGGCGGCGCCAAAAGCAAGAAAGCCGTCACCATCAAGAGCCACCACAACGTGGGCGGCCTGCCCGAGCAGCTTGGGCTCAAACTGCTCGAGCCGCTGCGCGACCTGTTCAAGGACGAGGTGCGCGAACTCGGCCTCGCCCTGGGTCTCCCACACGACATGGTCTACCGCCACCCCTTCCCGGGGCCGGGGCTGGGCGTGCGCATTCTGGGTGAAGTCAAAAAAGAATACGCCGACCTGCTGCGCCGCGCCGACGCCATCTTCATCGAGGAGCTGCGCTCCACCGTCGAGCCCAACTCCGGCAAGACCTGGTACGAACTGACCAGCCAGGCCTTTGCCGTGTTCCTGCCCGTCAAGAGCGTGGGCGTCATGGGCGACGGCCGCACCTACGACTACGTCGTGGCCCTGCGCGCGGTGCAAACCAGCGACTTCATGACCGCCGACTGGGCCGAACTGCCCTACAGCTTGCTCAAGAAGGTGAGCAGCCGCATCATCAACGAAGTGCGCGGCATCAACCGCGTCGTCTACGACGTCTCCAGCAAGCCGCCGGCGACGATTGAGTGGGAGTGAGTCGCACACCGGCAGCGGTTCCTCGGTGAGCGATTTCCGCAAAAAGTAGGAGGAACGATGAAAGGCATCTTCGGGCTCGTCGGCGTCTTGGTCGCGCTGGCGGTGCTGGGCTTGGTGGTGAAGAAGCAGCTGGCGGCGCACGATCGGGTGGTGCCTGCGGCCGTGGTCGCTCCGGCGAGCGATGCGTCGTCGGCGGTGACTGTGCGTGAACAGGCGCGGCAAACCCAGCAGCAGGTGCGCCAGCAGGTCGAGAGCCTGATGCAGCAGCCTCGGCCGATGCCGGAAGGGCAGTGAGAGGCTGAGAGGGAATTGGTCATGCCCGCTTTGACGCCCCAAAACACGCCAGAGGGCGTTGCAAATGCGCGCCGTAGCCCGAGCTACGGCTGTGCTTTGCGCCTACTCGGGCGCGTTTTGGGGCGCCCCTTCGGGCA
>NZ_JAEMQB010000059.1:0-4184 GCF_022759015.1 Tibeticola sp.
CCAACTCGACGCAAAGGTCGGCGGAACGTTTCAGGACGGTCCCCAGCGGACGCCTCATCCCGCGTCACGGGACTTCAATCCGTATTTGCGGATCTTTTCGACCAGGGTGGTTCGGCGCAGGCTCAAGCGATCCGCTGCACGGGCAATGACGCCGTCGCTTTGCGCCAGCGCCTGTTCGATCAAGGAGCGTTCGATGCGCTCGAGGTAGCTCTTGAGATCCACGCCGCTCTCAGGTAGGACGGGGTCGGGCAGCTCCACCACCGAGCGCAGCAGCTCTCGAACGTCGCCGCCGTCCTCCGAAGGGGCCGACAGGACCGGCGGATCCTCGTCACCCGCCTCGCGGAAAGCCAGGTTCAGAGGAGCCGTGGCGCCCACGCCGACACGCATCTTGGGCGGAAGGTCATCCAAAGTCACGGTGGATCCCGCGTGGAGGATCACGAGGCGCTCCATCAAATTGAGCAATTCGCTCACATTTCCGGGCCAAGAATAGGCCAGCAAAGCCTGGGCTACGCCCTCACCGAGTCGAACGAAACCGAGCCCCTCGCGATCGAGCCGCCGCAAGGCCGCGTCGGCCAAAAGCAAGATGTCTTCGCCGCGGTCCCGTAAAGGGGGCAATTCGATGGGAACGACGTGCAGCCGGTAGAACAGGTCCTCGCGAAAGCGGCCGAGTTGGATCTCCTGTTCCAGGTTTCGGTGGGTGGCGGCCACGATCCGAGCCTGGGCAGGCAAAGTCTCCGTCCCGCCGACGCGCTCGAAACTGCGCTCCTGCAACACCCGCAGGATCTTGACCTGCAGCGCAGGGCTCATCTCGGCGATTTCGTCGAGAAACAGCGTGCCTTTCCCGGCAAGCTCGAACCGGCCCTTGCGCAAGCCCTGCGCTCCGGTGAACGCGCCGCGCTCATGCCCGAACAGCTCACTCTCCATGAGCTCGGCCGGAATCGCGCCACAGTTGACGGCCACAAACGGGCGCCCCGAGCGCGGCGAACATTGGTGCAAGGAGCGCGCGACCAGTTCTTTGCCCGTCCCGGACTCACCGAGGATCAACACGGTGCTGTCGGTCTTGGCCACCCGCTCGATCAGCGCACGCAAGGCCCGCATGGGCGCACTGCTGCCGACGAGGGTCTGCTCCAACCCACCATGCCCCGAATCGACCGTCAGCAGCTCTTGCTCCATGCGTTAGTGACCCCCGCGGTGCCGCACCACCAAGCTCTCATCCGAGAGCCGCTCGACGAGCCGCAGTTTTGCTTTTTGTGCGCTGGCCCGGTTTTCGAAAGGGCCGACGAAAAGAACCTCCACCGGCCGCCGGTACAAGCTTACCCGACAGCTCGGATAGCCCATGGCCCGAACCCGCTCACGGCGTTTGCGCAGACTCTCCTCCTGCTCGAACGCCCCTGCCTGAACATACCAGCCGGAACGACGGCAGTGGGGAATGCTGCCCTGGACGGTCGAGCGGCCCTCCCTCGGCTTGGCTTCTGCATCGCGCCCGGGCGCGGCGCGGTCCGCGCCGGTTCCGGAAGGCTGGACGACCTCGATCGGTGCCGCATCCGCAACCGGCACGCTGGCTTCCGGTTTTTCGGGTATGAGAGCGCCGCCCCCGACAGCCAAGGCTGCCGAGGCTCCCCGGGCTGGTGCTTCCGCGGTGGGTACCTCCGCGGCCGACGCGGCTGAGGCCGCAGCCGACGGCGGCGCAAGGTCCGGTCCGGGTGCTGCCACGGACGGGGACGCACCCCCAGACGCAGCTGCCGCCGATGCAGTGACCACCGCCGCGGGCGAGCGCGGCTGCACCGCCGCCTCGCCCGCAGGGGGCTTGGCCGTCCATGCGGCATCGGCGACGACCGCCAGCGCCCAGGCGAGGCACAGCAGGCCACCGATCAGAGCCAGCCCGAGGCCGACCCGTAGCTTGCGGAATTCTTCGGGCGTCAGAGGCGCAGCGCTCATCCCTTCAGACTTTCGATGGGGGCTGGCCTGCGATGGAGGGCGAGCCCCGGACATTGCGCTTGAGATCCGCCCCGCCCCGTGCGAGGGCTGGGGTTCCCGCCGGGTGGTCGGGGGAGAGCAGCACGATGCTCACGCGCCGATTCGCCGCCCGCCCTTCGGGCGTGTCGTTCGAGGCCACCGGGTGGTATTCGCCGTAGCCAGCGGCCACCAGCCGCTCGGGCGGCACCCGATACCGTATCAAGGTTTGAACGACCGAGACCGCCCGCATGGCCGACAGTTCCCAGTTCGAGGCAAACATTCCGTTGCGGATCGGTACGTTGTCGGTGTAGCCGTTCACCTGAACCTGGTAGGGCCAGGTCGTCAGCATCTCGGCAATGTCTTTCAGGAGGTTCATCGCCTGCGGCTCCAGCGACGCCTGACCCGACGGGAACAGCAAGGTGTCCCGGATGTCGATGGAGACGCCCAGCGGCGTCACGCTGACCTGAACTTCACCTCGGTCGATCTGGGGCCGGAGCCGCTCGGTCAGAGCCTGTGCCACTGCAGCGAGCTCCTGCTGGCGCGCCTCGCTGTGCATCGCCGACGCCGCTGCCCGCGCCGCCTGCGGCGTGATCGGGGTCGGCTTGGGCATGGGCGGCAAGTCGATCAAGCGCGACGAATCGAGCAAGGGGGTGCCGATCTGGATGGGTTGTGCAGCCTCGGGCTGACCGGTAAAGGCGGAGACCAAGGTCTGCGAGAGGATGCGGTATTTGCCGTCGTTGACCGAAGAAATCGAATACATCACCACGAAAAAGGCAAACAGCAGCGTGATGAAGTCGGCATAGGAAACCAACCACCGCTCGTGGTTCTCGGGCGTTTCTTCGGGTCGTTGACGCACGTGATCCCCCGGGAAAGCTCAGCCCGCCGCGCGCTGGCGCGCAACCCGGCGTCGATGATGGCGAAACACGAATTGCTCGAGCAACGCAGCGAGCGAGTCGGGTAGGCCCGAGAAACGCGCACGGACACGCCAGGCACCCTCACTCTGCGCCTGCGCCTGTTCGACCTGGGCGGGCAGCACCAGGGCCACAGGCAAGCGCGGGCGCAGGTAGAGATGCAGCTCGCCCCACGCGCCGATGCCGATCGGCTCGGCGCTCTGCCACGCCAAGCCCTGCGCGGTCAAGGTACAAAGCCGTGGCGGCGGCATCGGAACGAGCTGCCGGATGGCCGAGCTGACCATCAGCAGCAACAAGTCCAGCCGGCGCTCGATTTCCGGGGCGCCGCGGCGGTCGCGCGGCTCGGCACCCGCCGATTCGTCGGCATCGTCGAGAGCCAGCAAGGCGCGCAGCACGGTTTGATTCTCGGCCATCAGCTCCGGGGCCTGGCCTTCCGGGCAGCCCGACACGCGCCAGGCCAGCGGCAGATGCGCCTGCAGCGAGACGCCATCGGCACCCCGCTCGCGATCCGCGGCGGACGGTTCCAGAGGCTGGGATGGATCGGGCCCGGAGCTCACGGATCAAGGCAGTCGTTGGTGAATCCGGGCCAGTATACCGACGCCGACCGCACCCGAGCCCGGCTCGGCGCGTGAACGGTCAATGCTGGCGCAGGCTCTCGATCCACGAGTCGCGCAAAGCCGTGACCACGGCGGAACAATCATCGACGGCCTCGAGGTCGTCAAAGATGTTCGCGTGCGCCAGCCGCTCGAGCAGGTAGCGGTAGATGCCCGCCAGTCGCCGGTTCAGCGCGCCCTCGCCGTCGGGGCCGTTGCCTTCAGGCAAAGCGGCCAACAGATGCTCGACCAGTTGATACGCACGGTTGAGGGATTGAAGCTTGCGCTCCACCGCACCCTCGACGAGGGCCAGGCGCGCACGGCGCAAATATTCCAGGATGCCGTCGAGCCCGAGCACGAGCAGCTTTTCCTCGGGGACACCCGTCTTGTCCACCTGCCGATACGCGGCAACCGCCAAACCTGCACTCATCGCTACCTCCTGCTCAAAAAATAGATGCCGCGTCCATCAACCATTGCTGCTGGACTTCGACGAACTCACCGAATCGAAATACGCCGTCAAGTACTGACCGATGCCCTTGAACTGGGTCATCATGCTTTGCATGGCGTCGAACTGTTGTTGCAGCAGCGCGGTTTGTGCCTCGACGCTTTGCTGCAACTGCGCAATCTGTTTGTCGATGCTCGCAATCGAGGCATTGATGCCCTGCGTCGCCGCGGCCACGAAACCATTGCGGCTGTTGAGCGCGGCCACCAGCACCGAGTTGAG
>NZ_JAEMQB010000175.1:0-9535 GCF_022759015.1 Tibeticola sp.
CCTTGTAGTCCACGCCCTCGGCCTTGAGTTGCTGCTCGGTTCGACCGACCCAGGCGATTTCCGGGCTGGTGTAGATCACCCAGGGAATGGTGTTGAAGTGCACCTGAGGCAACTGCCCAGCCATGCGCTCGGCAACCGCCACGCCCTCTTCCTCGGCCTTGTGCGCCAACATCGGCCCACGCACAACATCACCGACGGCCCAAACGCCGGGGAGATTGGTGCGACACCACTCATCGACCACGATCGCCCCGCGCTCGTCGAGAGCCAGGCCGACGGCCTCGGCATTGAGACCCGCGGTGTAGGGAACGCGGCCGATCGAGACGATGAGCCGGTCGACGGCGAGTTCGTGCGCCTGACCCGAGGCGTCGGTGTAGGCGATCGAAACGCCCGCCGAGCGCCCCTTGCGCTGCACCTGGACGCCACCGACCTTGACGCCCAGTTCGATCTTCAGGCCCTGTTTGTCAAAAGCCTTGCGGGCTTCACGGGCGATTTGCTCGTCCACCGCCGCCAAGAAGGTGGGCATGGCCTCGAGGATGGTCACCTCGGCGCCGAGCCGACGCCACACCGATCCCATCTCCAGACCAATCACGCCGGAGCCGATCAGGGCCAGGCGCTTGGGCACCGAGGACAACTGCAAGGCGCCGGTGTTGGAGAGCACGTATTCTTCGTCGAAGGGCACGCCGGGCAAAGCCCGAGGCGCCGAGCCAGTGGCGACAACCACCTGTTGCGCCTGCAACAGATGATCCTCCGCACCCTGCACCCGAATCTCGTAGCCGCCCTCGACGGCGCGGACGAACGAACCCCGGCCATGGAAGAACCGCACCTTGTTCTTCTTGAACAGGTAGAGGATGCCGTCGTTGTTCTGTTTGACGACCGCGTCCTTGCGGGCAATCATTTTCGGCACGTCGATCGAGAGCTTGCCGGTGCTGATGCCGTGCTCACCGAAGTGATGCTGCGCCTGTTCGTAGTATTCGGACGATTGCAGCAGCGCCTTCGACGGAATGCATCCGACGTTGGTGCAGGTGCCGCCCGGTGCCGCCCCGCCTTGGGAGTTTTTCCAGTCGTCGATGCACGCGACCTGGTAACCCAGTTGTGCCGCCCGGATCGCCGCGACATAGCCGCCAGGCCCGGCGCCGATGACGACGACGTCGAATTTGAGTTCAGCCATGATTGCCCTTCCTTAGATGTCAAAGAGCAGACGCGCCGGATCTTCGAGCGCTTCTTTCATGGCGACCAGCCCCAGCACCGCTTCGCGGCCATCGATGATGCGATGGTCGTACGACAGCGCGAGGTAGTTGATCGGACGGATCACGATCTGGCCGTTCTCCACCACCGGACGCTCCTTGGTCGCATGCACGCCAAGGATGGCCGATTGCGGCGGGTTGATGATGGGGGTCGAGAGCATGGAGCCAAAGACGCCACCGTTCGAGATGGAGAAGGTGCCACCCGCCATCTCTTCGATCGACAGCTTGCCGTCGCGGGCCTTGACGCCGAACTCGGCGATCTTTTTCTCGATGTCGGCAAAGCTCATTTGGTCGGCATTGCGCAGGATCGGCACCACCAAGCCGCGGGGCGAGCCCACGGCGATGCCGATGTCGAAATAGCCGTGATAGATGATGTCGTTGCCGTCCACCGAAGCGTTGAGGATCGGGAACTTCTTGAGCGCATGCACCGCGGCCTTCACGAAGAAGCTCATGAAGCCGATCTTGACGCCGTGCTCCTTTTCGAAGCGCTCCTGGAAACGTTTGCGCATTTCCATCACCGGAGCCATGTTGACCTCGTTGAAGGTCGTCAGGATGGCGTTCGTCGCCTGAGATTGCAGCAGCCGCTCCGCGATCCGGGCACGCAAACGGGTCATCGGCACGCGTTGCTCCGGCCGATCGCCCAGGCCGGGCAACGCGGGAGCCGCCACCGGGGCCAGCGCCGGCTTGGCGGCCGGCGCGGCAGCAGCGGGCGTGGGGGCAGGCGCCGCTGCGGGCTTGGCTGCAGCGGCGAGCACATCACCCTTGGTGATGCGGCCATCTTTACCCGTGCCGGCAACGGCTTCGGCCGACAGACCGCGCTCGGCCATCAGCTTGGCCGCTGCCGGCATGGCGGGCGCCGCGCCTGCGGCGGGCGCAGCGGCCGCGGATGCAGCGGCTGGCGCGGGCGCGGATGCCGGAGCTGCGACGGCCGGGGCAGGCGCGGCTGCGGGCGCCGCTGCGGCGGCGCGGCCCACCGTGTCGATGCGGGCGATCACCTGATCGGCGACCACGGTCGCGCCGTCACCGGCGACGATCTCGGCCAGCACACCGGCAGCGGGCGCCGGGACCTCGAGCACGACTTTGTCGGTTTCGACTTCGACGAGGATTTCATCCATCGCCACCGGATCGCCCGGCTTCTTCTTCCATTGCAGCAAGGTCGCTTCGGCAACCGACTCGGACAACTGGGGAACTTTGACTTCGACGTAGGACATGGGGAATTCTTTCGGGATGGGTTACGCCAATGCGCGCGAGCGCGCCTTACTTGGAGAGAACGAAGCCGCGCAACTTCGCAAATGCGCCTTCGACGAGCGCCTTTTGCTGCTCCTGGTGCAGATGCGCGTATCCAACGGCGGGCGATGCCGAAGCGGCACGGCCCGAATAGCCCAGCTTTTGCCCCGGCTGCATGTTTTCGTGGATGTTGTGCTGGATGAAGAACCACGCGCCCTGGTTTTGTGGCTCGTCCTGGCACCAGACCAACTCCGTCGCATTGGGGTACTTGCGCAGCTCTGCGGCGAAGGACTTGTGCGGGAAGGGATAGAGCTGCTCGATGCGAATAATCGCCACGTCGTCGGCGCCCTTTTCTTCACGCTTCTTGACCAGCTCGTAATAGACCTTGCCCGAGCAAACGATGACGCGCTTGACCTTCTCTGCCTTGATCGGTTTGAGCTCCCCGATGACGGTCTGGAAACCGCCCCGCGTGAACTCCGAGATCGGCGAAGCGGCATCCTTGGCGCGCAGCAGCGACTTGGGCGTGAAGATCACCAGCGGCTTGCGCAGGTTGCGCAGCATCTGCCGACGCAACACATGGAAGATCTGACTCGCCGTCGTCGGCTGCACGAGTTGCATGTTGGTGTCGGCGGCCAGTTGCATGAAGCGCTCGACCCGCGCGGAGCTGTGCTCCGGCCCCTGCCCCTCGTAGCCGTGCGGCAGCATGAGCGTGATGCCGTTGAGTCGGCCCCACTTGACTTCGCCCGAGGCGATGAACTGGTCGATGACGACCTGCGCGCCGTTGGCGAAGTCGCCGAATTGCGCTTCCCAGATCACCAGCGTGTTCGGGTCGGCGGAGCCATAGCCGTATTCGAAGCCCAGCACCGCCTCTTCCGACAGGATCGAGTCGATGACATGGAACGGCGCCTGATTTTCGGAGACATGCTCGAGCGGCACATAGGTCCCCTCGTCCCAGCGTTCGCGGTTCTGGTCATGAATGACGGCATGCCGGTGCGAGAAAGTCCCGCGGCCACTGTCTTCGCCCGAGAGACGCACGCCATAGCCGCTCGAGACGAGCGACGCGAAGGCCATGTGCTCGCCCATTCCCCAGTCCACCGCGATCTCGCCGCGCCCCATGGCTGCGCGATCGTCGTAGACCTTCTTCACCAGCGGGTGCGGCGTGATGTTCGCAGGCAGCGTGGTGATCCGCTCGGCCAGCCGCTTCCACTCGGCCAGCGGGATCGCGGTGTCGGCCGCATCGGTCCATTTCTTGCCGAGGAATGGCGACCAGTCGACCGCGTACTTGCTCTTGAAGTTCGTCAGAACCGGGTCGACCGTGTGGCGTCCGGCGTCCATCGCGGCGCGATAAGCCTTGACCATCTCCTCGGGCTCTTCGGGCCGCAACACGCCCTGGGCCACGAGTTTGTCGGCATAGAGCTTGCGCGTGCCCGGATGCGCAGCGATCTTTTTGTACATCAAGGGCTGCGTGAGGCTCGGCGTGTCCTGCTCGTTGTGCCCGAGCTTGCGGAAGCAGACGATATCGACCGCCACATCCTTGGCGAATTCCATGCGGAACTCGAGCGCGAGCTGAATCGCGAGCACCACCGCCTCGGGATCGTCGCCATTGACGTGCAGCACAGGCACCTCATAGCCCTTGACGATGTCAGTGCAGTACAGGGTGGAGCGCAGGTCGCGCGGGTCGGACGTGGTGAAGCCGATCTGGTTGTTGATCACCACATGCACCGTGCCGCCTGTGGAGTAGCCGCGCGTCTGCGACAAGGCAAAGGTTTCCTGGTTGACGCCCTGCCCCGCAAAAGCCGCATCACCATGCACCAGCACCGGCAGCACCTGCGAGCCGCGCGGGTCTCCGCGACGGTCCAGGCGCGCCCGCACCGAGCCTTCGACCACCGGATTGACGATTTCCAGGTGCGAAGGGTTGAACGCAAGCGAAAGATGCACCGGCCCCCCGGCGGTCGCCACATCGGAGCTGAAACCCTGGTGATACTTGACGTCGCCGGCGGGCAGGGACTCGGGCGCCTTGTGCTCGAACTCCGCAAAGAGGTCGGCGGGCATTTTCCCGAGGATGTTGACGAGCAGGTTGAGACGCCCACGGTGCGCCATGCCGATCACGACTTCCTGGCAGCCTTTGAGACCCGACCCCTGCACCAGTTCGTCCATCGCCGCGATGAAGCTCTCACCGCCTTCGAGCGAGAAGCGTTTTTGCCCGACATATTTGGTGTGCAAATAGCGCTCGAGCCCCTCGGCTGCCGTCAGTCGCTCGAGGATGTGGCGCTTCTTCTCGGCGCTGAAATTCGGCTTGCTGCGTATGCTCTCGAGCTTTTGCTGCCACCAGCGCTTTTGCGTCTGGTCGGTGATGAACATGAACTCGGCGCCAAGCGTTCCGCAATAGGTTTCGCGCAAGGCATTGAGCAGCTCGCGCAGCGGCATCACCTCGCGGCCGAAATAGGTGTTGCTCGTGTTGAATTGCGTCTCGAGATCGGCGTCCGTGAAGCCATAGAAGGAAGGCTCCAGCTCGGGGATGGCCGGACGCTCGGTGCGCTTGAGCGGGTCGAGGTCCGCCCAGCGCGTCCCGAGATTGCGATAGGCCGCAATGAGCTGCTGCACACCGACGAGCTTGCGCCCCTCTTCGCTTGCGCCCCCGGCTGCAACGACCACTTTGGTGCCGCCCTGCTTGGCGCGCTCCGCAAAGGCGTTGATGACGGGCTGGTGCGGAATGTCCCGCGCGTCGCTGCCGTCGACGGCCGGGACGTTTTGGAGGGCATCGAAATAGGCCCGCCAATTGTCCGGCACGCTGCCGGGATTGGTGAGGTATCGCTCGTAGAGCTCTTCGACATAAGGCGCATTGCCGCCGAAGAGATAGCTATTGCCGAGATAAGCGGCGTAGACCGAAGAGGGTTCGCTCATGGTGCGCTGACTTTCGTTCCCCTAAGGGGAATCCGATCTGGTTGAACAACCTTCCGCGACACGGCTGTACCGGTTGGCGGATGCGACTGTGGCATTGGAAGGACCGAGGGGCGCAATTGTGCCACGCCGATCCCCAACACTGGCTGACGATCCGAAGGCGTGCCCGCAGCCGCGGGCAAAGGATCGGTTCAGGCTGCTTAGGGCAACGCGATCCAGACGATGACCAGGGAAAACAGCGTAACCGGAATGCCAATGCGCGCATGATCGCGCCAGCCGATGTCGATGCCAAGGGCCTGAGCGGCATCGACGACGATGAGGTTGGCGATCGAGCCGACGAGCAACAAATTGCCGGCCAAGGTGCTGACCAACGCCAACAAAACCGCTGCGGGCTCGCCCCCGACATGCGGCAGCAGCAACATCACCGCCGGAACGTTCGAGACCAGATTCGACAGGCTCAGCGCCAGCACCAGCAAGACCCCGGGCTGCTCGATATGAACGCCGTGAGCAGCCAGCTGTGCCAGCGCATGGGCGGCCAAGCCCGTGGAAGCAAACCCGTGGTTGACGACGAACAAGCCCACGAAGAGGACCAGCAGTTCCCAATCGACGAGGCCCATGACCTGCGAGGAGTGAAAGCGTCGACTCAACAGCAAGATGCCCGCCCCCACCAGCGCAGCGGCCTCCCGAGGCCAGTCCGTCGCGAGGAACACCGCCATGAGCGCCAAGGCCACGGCCAAGCCCTTGAGCATTTGCCAGCGATCGGGCGCGGGCATCGCCAACCCGCCTGCGGGCAGGGGCGAACCGGAGGCGGGTTCGACCGCGTCCCTGCTCGGAGCCGGCGTTGCTCGAGCCGCCAACCCCAAGGGCGCAAAGCGCAACCACGCCCACAGCACGACAAGGCTCGCCGCAACCGGCCCCAGCGCCAGCCGGGCGTAGCGGCCAAAGTCGAGCTGCATGACTGAGCCGATCAGCATGTTCTGCGGGTTGCCGATGAGGGTCGCCGCCGAACCGATGTTGGCCGCGCACGCCAAGCCCACGAGAAACGGCACGGGTGCCAGTCGACGCTGCACGCAGATGCGCGCGACCAGCGGCGCCATGGCCAGGCAAACCACATCGTTCGAAAACACCGCGGATAAGGCACCGGCCACCGCAATGAGGGCTGCCAGCAAACGGCCCTGCGACATGGGGCGCTGCCCGAGCCGATCGACCACCGCCGTAAAAAACCCGCCCAGATGCATTTGCGCAGCCAACACCATGAAGGCAAACAGCAGCATCAGCGTCGGCCAATCGACGGCGCGCACCGCCTCCTCGGTCGACACGACGCCCAGCCCCATCATGGCGATGGCCCCGAGCAGAGCGACCCCAGGGCGGTTGAGCTTGAGCCGCGGCAACCCGCCCAGGAACATGCCAAGGTAGACGAGCGCAAACACGCCGACCACTCCCCAGTCGACGGCCTCGTGCCAAAGCGCTTGGGTTTCCAGGGCCAAAGCGGAGCTCGACATCAAAGCAACGGCGCTCAGCCTCTCATCCCGCCTGCGCAGCCTCTGTGAGCCGCTCGACCGCCCGTGCGCAGGCGTCGGCGTCTTGCGCTTCGACCATGATGCGCAGCAAGGGCTCGGTGCCGCTGGCACGGATCAGAACCCGCCCCCGATCCCCCAGCTCGGCTTCGACGCGTCGGACCTCCTCGGCAAGCTTGGGGTTGTGCCGCCAGTCGGCGCCGGGCTCGAGGCGGACGTTGCGCAACACCTGCGGGAATAGCGTGAGCCCTTCGAGCAAATCCTCCAGCGGCCGGTTGCGGCGAACGCTGGCCTGCAGAATTTGCAAGGCCGAAATCAGGCCATCCCCCGTCGTGTGCTTGTCCAGCACCAAGAGATGCCCCGAACCCTCGCCACCGAGCAGCCAGCCCCGGCGCAGCAGTTCCTCGAGCACATAGCGGTCGCCTACCTGGGCACGCACGAAGGCCAAGCCGCGCGCGCGCAGCGCAAGTTCCACCGCCATATTGGTCATCAGGGTCCCGACACAGCCTGGCACGGCCTCGCCCCGCGCCAGCCGATCCAGCACCAGCATGTAGAGCAACTCGTCGCCGTTGTAGAGCCGTCCGCGTCCGTCGACGAGCTGCAAGCGGTCCGCGTCGCCGTCGAGCGCAATGCCAAACTGCCCCTGCTGCGCCCGCACCGCTTCGACGATCGCCTCCGGGTGCGTGGCCCCGACGCCCGCGTTGATGTTGATACCGTCGGGCTGGCACCCAATGGCGGCAACGTCGGCGCCCAACTCATGAAAGACCTTGGGCGCGATCTGGTAGGCCGCACCGTGTGCGGCATCGACGACGATCTTGAGGCCGTGCAGCGTCAGGTCGTTGGGGAAGGTGCTTTTGCAGAACTCGATGTAGCGGCCCGCGGCGTCATCGAGCCGGCGGGTTTTGCCCAGCCCGATCGAGTCTGCCCATTGCGCAGGCTCCTCGAGCGCCGCCTCGACCTCGAGCTCCCACTCATCGGGCAGCTTCGTCCCCTGGGCGCTGAAGAATTTGATGCCGTTGTCGTCGAACGGGTTGTGGCTGGCACTGATCACCACGCCGAGGCTCGCGCGCAAGGCCCGCGTGAGGTAGGCCACCGCCGGTGTCGGCACCGGGCCGAGCAACACGACGTCGACGCCTGCGGAGTTGAACCCCGATTCCAGCGCGCTCTCCAGCATGTAGCCCGAGATCCGCGTGTCCTTGCCAATCAGAACGACCGGTCGACTCTCGCTGCGCTTGAGCACCCGGCCGGTCGCATGCGCCAGGCGCAGCACGAAGTCGGGCGTGATCGGCGCACGGCCCACGCGCCCCCGGATTCCATCGGTTCCGAAATATTTTCTCATGATTGCCGGCGTCAATTGGTCGTTTGTTGCTATTAAATTCTAAGTATTCACGCTCAAGCCGGGGATGCTTGCCGGACCCGCTCCCAGACCTTGATCGCCTGGACGGTTTCCAACACATCGTGCACCCGCACCACCGCCGCGCCCCGCTCGACCGCGAGGAGCGCGGCTGCGACACTCGCGCCCAGGCGTTGCCCCGGCGGCGGCACCACCGCCCCCGGAGCGGCCACCACCGCACCGAGTGAAGACTTGCGCGACCAACCGACCAGCAAGGGGTAAGCCAGTTCGAGCAGTTCGCCCTGCCGTGCGAGCAGGCTGAAGTTTTGCTCGACGGTTTTGCCAAAGCCGATGCCTGGGTCGAGCACGATGCGCTCCGCCTCCACCCCCAACACCCGCAGCCGTGCCGCGGCCTGGGCCAGGAACCCCCGCACCGCCGGGACGACGTCGCCCTCCATCGGCGCCACCTGCATCGTTTGCGGGTCCCGGTGCATATGCATGAGGCACACCCCGCATGACGGATGACGCGCAACCGTCACGGCGGCCTGGGGCTCCTGCAGCGCGCGCACATCATTGATGATGTCGACCCCGAGGTCGAGTGCCCGCTGCATCACCGCGGGCTTGTAGGTGTCGACCGAAATCGGCACGCCCAGGCGCACCGCGTCCTTGAGCACCGGTTCGAGACGTTCGAGTTCCTGCTCGAGCGGCACCGGCTCGGCACCGGGGCGCGTCGCCTCGGCGCCGATGTCGAGCATGTCGGCCCCTTCGCTCAGCAGCTGCTCGCAGTGCCGCAGCGCAGCCGAGGCATCACAGTGACTGCCGCCGTCCGAGAACGAATCCGGCGTCACATTGACGATGCCCATGACCTTCGGACGCGAAAGATCGATGGCAAATCGGGCGGTCTGCCAAAATCGGCCTCCGGGGTAGCCTTCAGGGCGGCTCCATGCTGTGTTCATGCAGGCACCTCCTCGGGCCCAAGCAGTGCGTCGACCGCCGCGGCCAGATCGGCATACACCCGTGTACCTGCCGGCAGCCCCCCTTTGGCGAGGGTGCGCTCACCCTTTCCGGTCCGCACCAGCCAAGGCTCGGAACCAACGGCGACGGCTGCCTCGAGATCCCTCAGGCTGTCGCCAATCGCAACCGCGCCCTCGAGCGGGATTTGGAGTTGCTCCGCGATGCGATGCAGCAGCCCCGGACGCGGCTTGCGGCAGTCGCAGCCGGCGTCCGGCCCGTGTGGGCACCAGACGATGAGGTCGACCGCAGCGCCGCGCTCGGCCAGCAGATCGGCGAATTTCTGGTGCATCGCGTCGAGC
>NZ_JAEMQB010000134.1:0-4834 GCF_022759015.1 Tibeticola sp.
AGATGGTTTCCGCGATCTCCAGCAAGTCCGAGGATTGGCGGTTGATCGTGCGCAAGGCCGAGCCCACCTGCGTGAGGACTTTTTCCTGCTTCAGAATGACGTCGGCGTTCTTTTCAGCACGATCGACCATCGGCACGATCTTTTCGACTTCGGCGGAAACCTCGCCCGTCACCGGCTTCAGGCCGAGCTCGTCGTTGCCATCCTTGAGCCCGCGCACGGTCTTGGCGAGCACCTCGCGCGCTTCGCGAATTTCGGGGAAGGCCACTGGGTTGCCCACCAAGGCCTGCGACACCGACTTGGCCAGACGTTGCGACTGCATCAGCGCATTACCGGTCGCAGCCACCTGAGTCGCCACCGTGTTCGCTTGGCGGAAGGCGACGACGGTGACGATGGCCAGGATCACCAGCATGACCGCAAGCAGGGCAACGAGCAGGCGCTGGTGCTCGGCGGCACTGCGGGTGCCGAGCACGGGCAGCGTCAGCGCGTCTTCTGCCGGGGCTACCTCGATATCCGCGTCCGCCGCGTACGGCGAGCGGCTTTCGGCAAAGTCGGCGCTGCTGAGCTGTTCAGACTCGGCCGCAACGGTGCGCTCACCCGCTTGCTGAGTCGAATCTGCGGTCACGTCCTCAGCAACGGGCGGAACGGCCGGCGCGGGCTTGCGAAAAAGCCGGGAGAGTTGATCCTTGATGGACATAGCTGAGCCTTCCGAAATCTCAAACACCAATATGAAGGAAACCAGGGTCGGTCGAGAGCGCCTGAAGGTTGATTTCCTGCCAGGCAGCCCCCGCCGCGTCGACGTAGCGATGCCCCAGGTAAGCCGGCGCGTCGGGCCCGGGCGCCTCGGACGAACCGAACGCATCGACATGCCGCAGGCCGGCCAGGCGGTCGATCTGCAGCGCGCAGTTCACGCCCAGGACCTCGTTGAACGCAACGAAACGGCCCGTGGCTTGTGCGCCCTCGGCCCGCGGCCGCGGCGGCTGCTGACGCAGGAAGCCCACAAGATCGACGACACCGAAGACGCCCCCGCGCAGGTTCGCGACACCCAAGAACCACGGCCGGGCGTGAGGCACGACCTGGATCGGCACCTCGGGGAAGATCTCGCCGGCGTGGTTCAAAGGGATCAGGAAGCGATCACCCGCGGCCTCGACCCCCAACCAGGCGGCGGTCGCGCCCTGGGTTTGCGCATCCTGCAGCCGGCTGGCCAGCCGGGCCTGGAACGCGCGCAATGCGTCGCGGCTGGACATCGTCAGCTCAACGCTTTGATCTTGGCGAGCAGCTCGGCCGCGTCGACCGGCTTGGTCACATAGTCCCGCGCGCCCTGGCGCATGCCCCAGACGCGGTCGGTCTCTTGGTTCTTGCTCGTGCACATGATGATGGGCACGTCGACAAACTGCGGGTTGCGGGTGATCGCCCGCGTGAGCTGGAAGCCGTTTTGACCCGGCATGACCACGTCCATCAGGATCAGATCGGGCTTGGCGGTCTCGAGCTGCTGCATGGCCTCATCGGCATTTTCGGCGGTGCAAACCGAAAAACCGTTCTTGCGCAACAACTCGGACAGAAACATCAATTCGGTCTTCGAGTCGTCGACCACCAACACGTTTTGAATGCTCATTGGGACTCCTTCGGTTGGGCGCCCGCATACTGGCGGACGGCTTGCAGCAGTTGATCTTTGGTGAAGGGCTTGGTGAGGTAGTCCTGCGAACCGACCATCCGCCCCCGCGCCTTATCGAACACACCGTCTTTGGACGACAACATGACGACCGGTGTTGCGGAATATTTCACATTTTTCTTGATGATGGCGCAGGTTTGGTAGCCGTCAAGCCGCGGCATGAGGATGTCGCAAAAGATGACGTCGGGCTCGAAGTCGTTGATTTTCGAGAGCGCGTCGAAGCCATCCTCGGCCAAAAGGACCTCATGACCCCCTTGCTTGAGAAAGATTTCGGCACTGCGACGGATCGTGTTGCTGTCGTCGATTACCAACACTTTGTAACACGGAAGGTCGGAACTCACGTCGTGTGTCTCCTTGAGGGGTCAGACCGACTGCGGTGGAGTGACGCTCGAAGCGCCCGCCCAGCCGCCGCGCGCTTCAGAGCGCAACCATTTCGAAGTCTTCTTTGCGCGCGCCGCACTCGGGACAGGTCCAGTTCATGGGAACCTGCTCCCAAGGCGTCCCAGGGGCTACGCCGTGCTCGGGGTCGCCCAGAGCTTCGTCGTAAATCCAGCCACAGATGAGGCACATCCAGGTTCGAGTCGCAGTCACGGCTTCTTTCAGGGGGGTTCACTTAGAATCGATTCATTGTATCGGCGCAATGTGACGCAACAGGGCGCGCCGGCCCGTGTTCATGCAGCTGGGCACCTATGACTTTCCCCAATATCGAACCCACCGACGTCGACCCCGAGGGCGCAAGCGCCCCCCTGTCGGCGCCGGCCTGCGTGCTTGCCATCGGGGCGAATGACCCGTCTGGAGCAGCGGGGCTCGCCGCCGATGTGCTCACGATCGCCTCGGTCGGAGCGCACCCCTTGCCGGTCGTGACGGGGGCTTGGATCCGGGACACGGCGGGCATCCGCGACTTCTTCGGCCTGCCAGAGGAGGCGGTCGCCGAACAGGCTCGGGCGGCGCTCGAGGATGTGTCGGTTCGCGTGATCAAGATCGGATTCGCCGGCCGCCCCGAGACCTTGGCCGCGCTGGCCGAATTGACGACCGAATACGGCGAGATTCCGGTGGTGGCCTGTCTGCCAGACCTGACCTGGTGGAGCGACGACGCGATCGACGCCTACCTCGATGCGCTGCGCGAGTTGCTCTTGCCCGAAGTCACCGTGCTCGTGGGCAACGTCGGAAACCTCACGCGCTGGCTGCTGCCCGACTGGAGCGGCGAACGCGGCCCGACCCCGAGGGAGCTCGCCATCGCTGCCGCTGAATTCGGCACGCCCTATGTGGTGGTAACGGGCATCCATCACGGGCACGAGACCATCGAAAATGTGCTGGTCAATGCCCAGAGCGTCCTGGCCAGCGAGCGATTCGAGCGCATCGAAGCGGCTTTCAGCGGCGCGTCGGACACCCTGGCCAGCGCCCTCGCAGCGCTTCTCGCGACAGGGTGCGACCTCACCGAAGCGTTCCGCGACGCGCTGCAATATCTCGATGGCGCCCTCGATGCAGGCTTTCGTCCCGGTATGGGCGGAGCCGTGCCCGACCGGCTATTCTGGGCGCAGCCCGACGAAGCCGAGAACCCGGAGGAAGCGCCCGAGGGCTCGATCGACCTTCTCAACCAACCATTCAATGACACCCGACACTGACCGCACCGACGCCAACCTGGCTTTGTTCGAACGCGCCCGCCGCGTCATCCCCGGTGGCGTCAATTCGCCCGTGCGCGCCTTTCGCGCCGTGGGCGGCACGCCGCGCTTCATCACCCGCGCCGAGGGCGCCTACATCTGGGATGCCAACGGCCAGCGCTACATCGACTACATCGGCTCTTGGGGTCCGATGATCCTCGGCCATGGGCACCCGGCGGTGCTCGAGGCGGTGCAGAAGGCGGCGCGCGACGGTTTCTCGTTTGGCGCACCGACCGAGCGTGAAATCGAGTTGGCCGAAGAAATCCTGCGCCACGTGCCGTCGATGGACATGGTGCGGCTCGTGAGTTCTGGCACCGAGGCGGCGATGAGCGCGATCCGTCTCGCGCGCGGTGCGACCGGGCGCAACAAGCTCGTGAAGTTCGAAGGCTGCTACCACGGCCATGCCGATGCGCTGCTGGTCAAGGCCGGCTCGGGCCTGGCGACCTTTGGCCACCCGACGAGCGCGGGCGTGCCCGCCGTCGTGGCGCAGGACACCTTGGTACTCGAATACAACAACCTCAGCCAGCTCGAGGCGGCGTTTGCCGCGCACGGCAGTGAAATCGCCTGCCTGATGATCGAGCCGATCGCGGGCAACATGAACTTCGTGCGCGCGTCGGTGCCGTTCATGCAGCGCTGTCGCGAGCTGTGCACGCAGCATGGCGCGCTGCTGGTGTTCGATGAGGTGATGACGGGCTTTCGGGTGGCGCTGGGCGGCGCGCAAAGCCTCTACGCCCAGGCGATTCCCGGCTTTGCGCCCGATCTCACGGTGCTCGGCAAGGTCATCGGCGGCGGCATGCCGCTGGCGGCGTTCGGTGGCCGGCGCGCGGTGATGGAGCAGCTCGCGCCGCTCGGGCCGGTTTATCAGGCGGGCACGTTGTCGGGCAACCCGGTGGCCACGGCCTGCGGGCTGGCCACGCTGCGCGAAATCTCGCGCGAGGGCTTTTATGACGCCTTGGCGCGCCAGACGCGCACGCTGATCGAGGGCCTGAAGTCCGAGGCCGACGCGGCGGGTGTGGCGTTCAGCGCCGACAGCGAGGGCGGCATGTTTGGCTTCTTCCTGCTGCCCGAACTGCCGCAGAACTACACGGCCGTGATGAAGAGCGATGGTGCCCGCTTCAACACCCTGTTCCACGGCCTGCTCGAGCGCGGCGTGTATGTGGCGCCGGCGTTGTACGAGGCGGGTTTCGTCAGCGCCGCTCACAGCGACGAGGACCTCGCGCGGACCTTCGAGGCGGCACGGGCGGCGTTCCGATTGCTCACAAAATAAGAGCAAGCAACGACCGTTTCACGCTGGCATTCCGGCAAAAACTATGGAAAAAGCGGCCCGCGGGCCGCTTTTTCATGGGTGCTCCACGCTGAGGACATTCAATGCCGGAAATGCCGCACGCCAGTGAACACCATGGCCACGCCGCGCTCGTCGGCTGCGGCGATGACTTCGGCATCGCGGATCGAGCCGCCGGGCTGGATGATGCAGCTCGCTCCGGCATCGACCACCACGTCGAGC
>NZ_JAEMQB010000075.1:0-6333 GCF_022759015.1 Tibeticola sp.
AACTGCGCGTGCTGGTGCTCGAGGTGGCGCAGTTCTGCGTGTTGGGGTCGCAGTCGCTGCAGCGGCTCAAGAGCAGCGCCAACAGCAGCAAGAGCACGAACACGATGATCACCGTGCGCAGGCTCACGCCCGCGTCGGCCGAAAACGGCTGGGCATCGCTGCGCGCGAGCAGCGCCTTTTTGTCCTCGAGGCCGAAGGCGCGCGCGACGGCATCGGCCGGCAGGCGCCGTCCCCCGGACCAGGTCAGCTCCGGGCCCGACTGCTCGCTCGAGAGCAGTTGGTCGCCCGCCGCATAGTCGCGGTTCTCGGTCTGCTGGCCACGCTGCACCTGCCAGTAGAACTCGCCCAGCACATAGGTGGTGGTCGCGCGGTAGGCGCTGGTGAGGGTGTAGCTTTTGCCCTGCCAGGTCGCGCGGCGGCGGTCGCTCGACACGCTCGGCGCGCCGGTCAGCGGCGCGACCAGGCTCCAGCCGTCGCTGGCATCGACGAGGAAGCTGAAGCCTTTCTTGCGGTTGTAGAGCAGGTACTCTTCCCAGCCGAAGGATTCGTCGTCGCCTGGCTCTTGCCCCATGCGGTGCTGAAAACCCACCACCTGCCAGTGCACACCGTCGAGCACGCCGACCGTGCCCAGTGCGATCAACGGGCGCACCGGCTCGTCCTGCGTGGCGTGGCGCAGCTCGCCGCCGATGCCTTGGCTGAGGTCGATCAGGCTGTGGCAGTTCGGGCAGGTGACGGACTTGCTCTGCTCGAGCTGAACGCTCACCGGCGCCCCGCAGTTCGGGCAGGCGAACTGGCGGCCTCTCTCGTCCTTGGCGGATTCGTCCTTGAGGCCGGAGAAGCTCAAGTCCTCCAAGGCCACCGGCTGGCCGCTGCTGAGCTCGGGCGCCGCCTTCGGGTCGCTGAGCTGGGGGCTGTAGTCGATGCTGAGCACCTCGGCGCGGTCGACGCCGCGCAGCTCCACCACGGAGAAGGGCGCGCCCAGCGGCGGCAGCTTGGGCAATTCGCCCTGCGCCGAGCGCAGCGAGACGGTCTGGTTCGAAGCCACCGTGTAGGGCTGGCCTCCCACGCGCACGATGGCGCCAACAGCGAAACCGCTTGCCGCGGGCAGCGCCTGGGTGGTCGTGACCGGGCGCGAGTACACATAGGCGCCGTTGTCTTCCGCGAGCCAGGCGCGCGTGCCGTCGTCGAACAGCGCCACCCACTCGGTCCACACCCCCTCGCCGTACTGGTATTGCAGCCGGCCCACTAGGGTGAAAGGCTTGCCGTCGATACGCCCGCTCGCGCCGAGCTGCAGGGGGCTGTGGTCGTCGAACAGCTCGGCCATCTTGCCGATGCGCTTGAGCACCTCGCCCTCGCGCACGACGATGCTCTGGCAGTAGCCGCAAACCGCGTGCGTGGACTGCGCGCTTTGGAACTCCACTGGCGCGCCGCAGCCGGGGCAGGGGGCGCGGTAGACGCGCTCGGGGCGGCCGCTGTGTTCAGCCATGGCCTGAGCCGTCGACCGCCGCTGCACCCGCCGGGTTTTTGAGGAAAAACACGGTCACCCCGGCGTGAAATGGTGTTGTGGTGCTATTTAAATTAAAGCGCAGGGTCTGCCTGAGCCAAGGACTCACACCAGTTTTTTCAGCAGCTCGGCCTTCTTCGCGCTGAATTCCTCGTCGGTCAGGATGCCCTTGGCCTTGAGCTCGCCGAGCTTCTCGAGCGTCGCCATCACTTCCTCGGGCTTCACGCCGGCGGGGGCGGCCGCGGCGGCCGGCCCCTGCGACGCCTGCGCGCCCTGCAACCCGGCGGCCAGGTTCTGCGCCAGCACCTGGCCCAGCGCCACGCCGGCACCCAGGCCCATGGCGTCGCCGGCGATGCCGCTGCCGCCGCCGCTGCCCACGCCCTCGGCGAGTTTGGGGATGGCCTGCGCCGTCTGGTACTGCATGAACTTGCCCATGTCGTTGCCGACCATGCCCATGCCGATCTTTTGGTCGAGGATTTTCTGCAACTCCTCGGGCAGCGAAATGCTCTGCACCGTGAGCGCCTCGAGCTTCAGCCCCAGCGTCTCGAACGGCGTGGCGAGCTCCTTGGCCAGCGTCTGCGCAAACAGGATCTGGTTGGCCGCCAGGTCCAGGAAGGGAATGCCGCTGCCCGCCACCGCATTGGCGATGTGCTGCAGCACCAGCCCGCGCAGCTGCCCGTCGAGCTCGGCGGTCGTGTAGCGCTCGCGCGTGCCCGACACCTCGGTGTGAAAGCGCTTGGGGTCCGCGATGCGGTAGGCGTAGTTGCCAAAGGCCCGCAGCCGCACCGCGCCGAAATCGTGGTCGCGCACGGTCACCGGCTGCGGCGTGCCCCATTTCTGGTCGAGTTGCTGGCGCGTGCTGAAGAAATACACATCGCTCTTGAACGGGGACTCGAACAGCTTGTCCCAGTTCTTCAGGTAGGTCAGCACCGGCAGCGTCTGCGTGGTCAGCTTGTAGGTGCCGGGACCGAACACGTCGGCCACCTGGCCCTCGTTGACGAACATCGCCATTTGCGACTCGCGCACCACCAAGGTCGCGCCGTTCTGGATTTCCATGTCGGCCATCGGAAAGCGCCAGGCCAGCGTGCCGTCACCCTCCTCGGTCCACTGGATGATGTCGATGAACTGCTTCTTGATGAAGTCCATGAGCGCCATGGGCGACCTCCGTGCGGTGGGGTTGAGCTGCGGCGCATGATACCTGCGCTCTAGTCCGCCAGGGCCGGGTCCTCGGCCGCGCCCGTGGCGCTTGAGGCGGCAGCAGCGGCGGGCGCGGCGGCAACCCCTTTGCGCACCGCCGCCAGATCCTCGGGGCTGGGCTTCTTGCCGAGCAGCCAGTAATCGAACACGCGCCGCGCGATCGGTGCCGCCGCGGCACCGCCAAAGCCCGCGTTCTCGACCACCATGGCCAGCGCGATCGTGGGCTTGTCCGCCGGCGCGTAGGCCATGTAGAGCGCATGATCGCGCAGGCGCTCGGCGGTTCGTGCGGCGCTGTACTTCTCGTTTTGCTTGACCGTAAACACCTGTGCCGTACCGGTCTTGCCCGCAGCGACGTAGGGCGCGCCGCGGAAGGCATTGGCGCCGGTGCCCTCGATGTTCACGCCAACCAGCGCCTTTTGAATCACGGCGATGTTCTCGTGCCGCGCCACCGCCTCGGCCTTGATTTCTGGGAGCGTTTCGCGCGATTCGCGGGTCACGATGTCGGTGATGGCCTTGACCAGATGCGGCTTCATCTTCACGCCGTCGTTGGCGATCATGCTGGTGGCCTGCGCGAGCTGCAGCATGGTGAAGTTGTTGTAGCCCTGACCGATGCCGAGCGAGATCGTCTCGCCCGCGTACCAGCGCTGCTGCTCCGGGCGCTTGTAGGCTGCGCGCTTCCAGGCGGTTGAGGGCAACACGCCGCGCACCTCGCCCTGCAGGTCGATGCCGGTGAGCGTGCCGAAGCCAAACTTTTCCATCTCGTCGTGGATCAGGTCCACGCCCATGTCGTTGGCGAGGATGTAGTAATAGGTGTCGCAGGACTGCACGATGGACTTGTACATGTCCACGATGCCGTGACCGCCTTCCTTGTCGTCGCGGAAGCGGTGGTTGCCGAACATGAAATAACCCGGGTCGACGATGCTCTGCTGCGGCGTGCGCTTGCCGGTCTCCAGCGCGGCCAGGGCCATGAAGGGCTTGTAGGTCGAGCCCGGCGGGTAGGTGCCGCGCAGCGCCCGGTTGAGCAGCGGCCGGTCGATGGACTCGTTGAGCGCCTGCCAGCTCTCCGCGTCGATGCCGTCGACGAACAGGTTGGGGTCGAAGGTGGGCTTGCTCACGAAGGCCAGCACTTCGCCGGTGCGCGGGTCGATCGCCACCAGCGCGCCGCGTCGCTCGCCGTAGAGATCCTCGATCAGTCTTTGCAGCTCGATGTCGATCGACAACACCACTGTGTTGCCCGGCGTCGCCGGCTTGCTGGCGAGCTTGCGCACGGCGCGGCCACCGGCCGAGGTTTCGATCCGCTCGTAGCCCGTGATGCCGTGCAGTTGCTCCTCGTAGCTCTGCTCGATGCCCAGCTTGCCGATGTAGTCCGTGCCGCGGTAGTTCGCCTCGTCGCCACGGTCTTCGAGCTGCGCTTTTTCCGCCGCGTTGATGCGGCCGATGTAGCCGATCACATGGCTGGCCGTCTCGCCAAACGGATAGTTCCGAAACAGCCGGGCCTTGACCTCGACCCCCGGAAAGCGCCAGCGCTGCGCGGCGAAGCGCGCGACCTCCGCGTCGCTGAGCTTGGTGCGGATCGGGAGCGACTCGAAGCTCTTGGACTCTTCCATCAGCTTGCGAAAGCGCCGCCGGTCCCGTGGCTCGATCGTGACGATCGTACTCAGGGCCTCGATCGTCGCGTCGAGGTCGCTCACCTTCGACGGCGTGATCTCCAGCGTGTAGGCCGAGTAGTTGTTGGCCAGCACCACGCCGTTGCGGTCGACGATCAACCCCCGGTTGGGCACGATGGGCACGATCGCGGTGCGGTTCGACTCGGCCTGCTCGGCGTATTGCTCGTAGCGCAGCCATTGCAGCACGGCCAGGCGCACCAGCAGGGTCGCAAAGGCCGCCAGCACGACGGCGCCCATGACCCAGGCCCGCCGGCTGAAGCGGGCCCGGTCGAGCTCGATGTTGCGCAGCTCCGTCATGTCGGGGTTGGCGCTGGGCGCTAGCGCGCGCGCGGCGTTTCGGGCTCGGGCGTGCGGCGCTGGGGCAGCAGCAGCAGCGTGCTGGCCAGCGGCCACAGCAGCGACTCGAACACCGGCGCGAGCAGCACGCTCCAGCCGGGCCAAAGATCTCCGGCCGCCAGCCGAACGCCCACTTCGATCGCGTGCGCGCCAAAGAACAGCGGCGCCACGTGCAGGCTTTGTTCCACCAGTCCAAACCACAGCAGCCGGCGGTGGATCGCGATCGCCAGGAAGCTCAAGACCGTGTAGGCCAGTGCGTGCTGGCCCAGCAAGGCGCCCTGGTGCACGTCCATCGCGAGGCCAAACAGAAAGGCTGCCGCCATGCCCACCCGCCGGGGCTGGTGCACACCCCAGAACACCAGCACGATCGCCAGGACATCGGGCAGCCAGGGCCAGGCGCCAGCGCCCGCAAAACCGGGCAGCATCGACAACGCCCAGGCGCCGAACAAAGTCGCCCAAATGAAGACCGGATTGGCCGGCAGCAGCAGCTGCTGCCCTGCACGCATGATCATGGCTTCCTCCGGCGCGTCTCGCGGGGCTCGGTGGGCTCGACCGGCGGGGCAACCGGCACCGGGTTCAGGGGCTCGAGCACCAGCACATGCCGCGCACTGTTCACCTGCGCCAGCGCCTGCGCCACGATGCCCGCAAAAGCCGAGTTGCTCTGGTGCTGGACCGATCGCACCCGAGCCACCGGAATCCCGGGCGGGTAAACGCCGTCGATGCCGCTCGTGACGAGCAAGTCGCCCTCGATCACATCGGCGTTCGCCGGCACGTAGCGCAAAGCGAGGGAGGCCCCATCGGCCGACGGCTCACCCGCCGCGACGCCGCGCGCGCCGGTGCGCACGTTGAGCACCGGCGTGAGCTGTCCACGGTCGACCACCAGCGTGAGCTCGCTCACGAGCGGATAGACCCGCGTGATCTGCCCGAGCAGCCCGGACTCATCGAGCACGGGCGAGCCGGCCGTCACGCCCTGCAGCTGTCCCTTGTCGATCACCAGTCGTTTGCTGTAGGGGTCGCTCGTCTGATAGAGCACCTGCGCCGCGCGACTCGCCACCGTGGTGCGCGCGCGCAAATCGAGCAAGCGCCGCAAACGCTCGTTTTCGAGCGTGAGCAGCTGAACCTGTCCCGCTTGCAGCGACAGCTCGGCGAGCCGCCGGGCCGCATCGGCCTGGGCTTGGGTGGCGGCGTCGACCGAGACGAAATAGCGCGACACCTCGCGCGCGAGCCGCACCGGCTGCATCACGAGCCACTGCACCGGATAGATCGCCGTCGCCACGGCGCTGCGCACCGGCCCCGAAAGCTGCAAGCGCGTGTCGGCCACCATCAGGAACACGGCCAACGCACTGAAGAACAGCAGCTTGGACAGCGCCGATGGTCCCTGCCGGAAGAACGGCGGCGGGCTGTGCTCGAGCGTGTTCAGCGACATGGCCGGATCCGGATCACTGTTGCAGCCGCGGCCCGAGCGGAACAGGCCGCGGCCGGGGCTGCCTCAGAGGCTGAGAGGGAATTGGGCGTGCCCGAAGGGGCGCCCCAAAACGCGCCCGAGTAGGCGCAAAGCACAGCCGTAGCTCGGGCTACGGCGCGCATTTGCAACGCCCTCGGGCGTGTTTTGGGACGTCAAAGCGGGCA
>NZ_JAEMQB010000165.1:0-28106 GCF_022759015.1 Tibeticola sp.
CCTTGCTGTTGCGCAGCGTGTAGCGCGCCGCGAACGCCCATTCCTCGGCCGTTGGTGGTGGAGGCGCGGCGCGCGAAGCTGGTGTGTGCGGGGCGACGGCGACCGGGTTTTGCAGCGGCGAGCGTTCCGGCTGGGCTTGCGGCTGCGCCGGCCGGGGGGGCGGGCGGCGCTTCGGTGGGGGAGGCTCGGCTTCGCGCGCAAGCGGCGGCAGCGTCAGATGGATCACCATGCGCTCGGCGCGCGCGGGCTTGGCCGCGCCTAAGCCGTGCAGGACGGCATCGGCGAGACGCAAGGCCGCCGCGTGCAGGCCGAGGACGAGCAGAGCGGCCATGAGCCGCAGCGCAAAGGAGGGCTTCATGTCCGCGCGCCTTCAGCGCCGCGTTCGATGGGGTTAAAAAACCGCCGGGGGGCGGTTTGCATCCTGCTGGAGCGGGCGATGGGAATCGAACCCACGTCTTGAGCTTGGGAAGCTCAGGTCCTACCATTGAACGACGCCCGCGAACCTTCGCATTTTACGCTACTTGAGGATGTCGCCGACGCAGAGGTATTTGAGCTCGACGTATTCCTCGATGCCGTGGTGCGAGCCCTCGCGCCCCAGGCCCGACTGCTTCACGCCGCCGAAAGGCACATGCTCGGTGGCGAGGATGCCGACGTTGATGCCCACCATGCCGTACTCGAGCGCTTCGGCCACGCGGAAGATGCGGCCCACGTCGCGGCTGTAGAAATAGCTGGCCAAGCCGTATTCGGTGGCGTTGGCGGCGGCGATGACTTCTTCCTCGGTGTGAAAGCGAAACACCGGCGCGAAGGGGCCGAAGGTTTCCTCGCGCGCGCAGAGCATGTCGGCGCGGGCGTCGGCCACCACCGTGGGCTCGAAGAACTGGCCGCCGAGGCGCTTGCCGCCGACGAGCACGCGCGCGCCGCGGGCAATGGCGTCCTGCACATGGCGCTCGACCTTTTCCACCGCCGAGGGCTCGATCAGCGGGCCTTGGTTCACGCCTTCCTCGAAGCCGTTGCCCACTTTGGCGGTGGCGACCTTGGCGGCGAATTTTTCGACGAAGGCGTCGTAGACCGCGTCTTGCACGTAGATCCGGTTGGAACACACGCAGGTCTGGCCGGCGTTGCGGTATTTGCTGGCGAAGGCGCCTTCGACCGCGGAGTCGATGTCCGCGTCGTCGAACACGATGAAGGGCGCGTTGCCGCCGAGCTCGAGCGAGAGCTTCTTCACCGTGGGCGCGCTTTGCGCCATCAGGATGCGGCCGACTTCGGTGCTGCCGGTGAACGACAGGTGGCGCACGACGTCGCTGGCGCACAGAACCTTGCCAATCGCCACCGACTGGGCCGCGTCGGCTGTGAGCACACTGAGCACCCCGGCCGGCACGCCCGCGCGCAAGGCCAGTTCCGCCGCCGCAAGCGCGGTGAGCGGGGTTTGCTCGGCGGGTTTGATGACCACGGGGCAGCCCGCAGCCAATGCCGGGGCGACCTTGCGCGTGATCATCGCCAAGGGGAAATTCCACGGCGTGATGGCGGCGCATACGCCGATGGGCTGGCGCAGCACCAGCAGGCGCCGGTTGTTGTCGAACTGCGGCAGGGTTTCACCGTTGATGCGCTTGGCTTCTTCGGCAAACCACTCGACGAAACTGGCTCCGTAGGCCACTTCACCGCGTGATTCGGCCAAGGGTTTGCCGTTTTCGGCGGTCATGAGGCGCGCGAGGTCTTCCTGGTTGGCCATCAACAGATCGAACCAGCGGCGCAGGATGATGCTGCGTTCTTTGGCGGTCTTGGCGCGCCAGGCCGGCCAGGCGGCGTTGGCCGCGGCAATGGCCGCTTCCGCCTCGGGCACGCCGAGGTTGGCGACTTCGGCCAGCGTTTGGCCGGTGGCCGGGTCGGTGACGGCAAAGCGCCGCTCGCCCGGCACCCAGCGGCCGTCGATCAGGCCTTCGGTCTTGAGCAATGTCGGGTCTTGCAGCAGGGACAGGGGATGCGGATGGGACATGGCAGTTGGCTCAGAGGTGATGGTCAGGCAGCGGTGGAGCAATCGTAGCGCCGGCTGACGCCCATCGGCTGTCGCTTCGGTTTCTCGGTGCGGGCGGCCGCAATCGGAGCCTGGCCCTGGTCGCAACCCAGAAAGCAGGGGCCGAAACTTATAATTCAAAGCTTTGCCTGCGCCCGTTTCATCGGTCTGACTGCCCTCTCAGAGACCGCCGAACCGGGTGCTTTTGCCGATTTCCCAACCGACGCGCCGCCCCATGAGCCAGCCCCCGAACACCGTTGCCGACATACGCAAGTCCTTCCTGGACTTCTTTGCATCCAAGGGGCACACGATCGTGCCTTCGAGTCCGCTGGTGCCCGCCAATGACCCGACCTTGATGTTCACCAACTCGGGCATGGTGCAGTTCAAGGACGTGTTTCTCGGCACCGACAAGCGGCCCTATGTGCGCGCCGCTTCGGTCCAGGCCTGCCTGCGCGCGGGCGGCAAGCACAACGACCTCGAAAACGTGGGCTACACCGCGCGGCACCACACCTTCTTCGAGATGCTGGGCAACTGGTCGTTTGGCGACTATTTCAAGCGCGAGTCGCTCAAGTGGGCCTGGGAGCTGTTGACCGGGGTTTACCGGCTGCCGCCCGATCGGCTGTGGGCGACGGTATACATCGATGACGACGAGGCCTATGACATCTGGACCAAGGAGATCGGCCTGCCGCCCGAGCGGGTGGTGCGTATCGGCGACAACAAGGGCGGGAAATATCAGTCCGACAACTTCTGGATGATGGCCGACACCGGCCCCTGTGGCCCGTGTTCCGAGATCTTCTACGACCATGGCCCCGAAGTGGCAGGCGGCCCCCCGGGCAGCCCGGACGCCGACGGCGACCGCTACATCGAGATCTGGAACAACGTGTTCATGCAGTTCGACATGCAGGAGGACGGATCGGTGCGGCCGCTGCCCGCGCCCTGTGTCGATACGGGCATGGGTTTGGAGCGGCTGGCAGCGATTTTGCAGGGCGTGCACAGCAACTATGAAATCGACCTGTTCCAGCGCCTGATCGCAGCCGCGGCGCGGGAAACCGGCACGGACGCGCTGGATAGCCCCTCGCTCAAGGTGATCGCGGACCACATCCGCGCAACCGCGTTTCTCGTCGCCGACGGTGTGATTCCGAGCAACGAAGGTCGCGGCTATGTGCAGCGGCGCATCATCCGCCGTGCGATCCGCCATGGCTACAAGCTCGGCCGCAAGACGCCGTTCTTCCACAAGCTCGTGCCCGACCTGGTGGCGCTCATGGGCGAGGCCTATCCCAACCTCGCGGCCAACGCGGCGCGTGTGATGGATGTGCTCAAGACCGAGGAGGAGCGCTTCTACGAGACGCTGGCCCACGGCATGGAAATCCTCGATCACGCGCTCGCCGACGGACAGCGCGAGCTTTCGGGTGAGGTGGCGTTCAAACTGCACGACACCTACGGCTTCCCGCTCGACCTCACGCAGGACGTGTGCCGCGAGCGCGGTGTCAGCGTCGATACCGCCGGCTTCAACGCCGCGATGGAGCGGCAGAAGAACCAGGCGCGGGCCGCGGGCAAGTTCAAGATGGACCGGGTGCTCGATTACACCGGAGCGGGCAACACCTTCGTCGGCTATGACGTGCTCGAGACGCAGGCCAAGATCGTCGCGCTCTACCGCGACGGCACGCCGGTGGTCGAACTCAAGGCCGGTGAGGAGGGCGTCGTGGTGCTCGACACCACGCCGTTCTATGCCGAGTCGGGCGGTCAGGTGGGCGATTCGGGCGAGCTGGTCGCCGGCAGCGCGCGCTTTCGGGTCGACGACACGCAAAAAATCAAGGCCGATGTCTTTGGCCATCACGGCCGGGTCGCCGAGGGCGTGCTGGCGGTCGGGGACCACGTGACGGCACGGGTGGACACGCAGCGCCGTGCCGCAACCATGCGCCACCATTCCGCCACGCACCTGATGCACAAGGCGCTGCGTGAGGTGCTGGGCGCTCATGTGCAGCAAAAAGGCTCGTTGGTGACGCCGGAGCGCACGCGCTTTGACTTCGCGCATAACGCCCCCGTGACCGCGGAGCAGATCCGGCGCATCGAGGCGATCGTCAACGCGGAAATCCTGGCCAACACCGCGACGCAAGCGCGCGTGATGGACATCGAGTCGGCCCAAAAGACCGGCGCCATGATGCTTTTTGGCGAGAAATACGGTGAGACCGTGCGCGTGCTCGACATTGGTTCGAGCCGCGAGCTGTGCGGCGGCACGCATGTGCAGCGGACCGGCGACATCGGCCTCTTCAAAGTGGTGTCCGAGGGGGGTGTGGCCGCCGGTGTGCGGCGCATCGAAGCGGTCGCAGGTGAGGCGGCGCTGGCCCATGTGCAGGATCTGGAAGACACGGTGACGCAGGCGGCGGCCTTGCTCAAGAGCCCGGTGGCCGAGTTGACCGGGCGCATGACGCACACGCTCGAGCAGCTGCGCAGCCTCGAGCGCGAACTCGCGGCGCTCAAGGGCAAGCTCGCCTCGGTGCAGGGCGATGAACTGGCCGAGCGCGCGCAGGACCTTGCGGGCGTGAAGGTTCTCGCGGCGCGGCTCGACGGCGCGGACGCCAAGACCCTGCGCGAGACGCTCGACAAGCTCAAAGACAAGCTCAAGCACGCGGTGATCGTGCTCGGCGCGGCCGACGGCGCGAAGGTTCAGCTGGCCGCCGGCGTGACCAGCGACCTGACCGCCCGCGTCAAAGCCGGGGAACTGGTCAACTTCGTCGCCCAGCAGGTTGGCGGTAAGGGCGGCGGCAAACCCGATCTGGCGATGGCCGGTGGCACCGACCCGTCGCGGCTCGACGCGGCGCTGGCTTCCGTGCCCGCCTGGGTGGCCGAGCGCCTGTGATGCCGCTGTCGTTCTGCGGGCAAAGCCGCCGCGCCTGGCTGCGGCAGGGGATTTGGGGTTTGGCCGCGGCCACTGTGTCGTGGCGGGTGGCTGCGGCGCCTACGCCGGCGGATCCGCCGGGACTCGATGGTGCGCGGCTTCGGCCTTGGCCGCAGGCCCGTTCGCTGGCGCCTCTGGAACTGCCGACGCTCGAGGGCCGAACGATGACGTGGGCGGCGTTTCGGGGCCGCTTGCTGCTGTTGAACTTCTGGGCCACCTGGTGCCCACCCTGTCGCGCCGAGATGCCCACGCTGGCAGCCTTGCCGCAGGTGCTCGGGGAGGATCGGGTCGCGGTGCTGGCGGTGAATTTCCGCGAATCGGCGCGTACGGTGCGGGCCTATCTCGCGCGCAGCGGCGTCGACGTGGCGGTGGCCTTCGACAGCACGGGCGGGTTCACCCAGGCCATGGGGGTGCAGGCGTTTCCCACCACGATCCTGATCGACCGGCAAGGCCGTCCTCTGTGGACGATCGAGGGCGAAGTGGATTGGAGTCAGCCCAAGGTGTTGCGCTGGCTCGAGGCGCTCTGATTCGCCGCTGAGCGCACCGAGGCCCGGCACCGGTCTGCGCCCCTGATGGCGCTGGCACGCGGAGGGTCCAGCGCGCGGCTCGTCGGAACCTCGTGGACAATCGGGCGGCGGCGGGCGCGGGTCACCGTTCGAGGTCGTACTGAACCAGTCCGTTTCCCTCGGCGTTGCCCTGAACACGTGGCTCCGTTGCCGCCGCTGGCTTGGCCCTGCAGTGAACCTTGTGTGTTCGCTTCGGCCGTTTTTCGATATACCCGGAGTCTCTGTATGACCCTAGACCGTCGCCGTTGTTTGCGAGGCGTTGCCGCGGGCACCGTTTCGCTGCTTACCCCGCTTTGGCTGCGTGCGCAGCCGACGACCCCAGCCGCCGCTCACCGACCGCTCGTGTGGGCAGCCGATGCGCCGTGGCGCGCATGGACCTTGACCACCACGGTCGAGGTGCGCGACCCCGGCCGTGAAACCCAGGTCTGGCTGCCTCTGCCGAGCCTGTCGACGCCGTGGCAGCAGACCGTGACCCACACTTTCCAGACCCAGGGGGAGGCGCACCTGCGTGCCGATGGGCGCTATGGTGCGCAGATGCTGCATGTGCGCTTTGCGCGCGATGAGCGCCGGCCGACGGTGACGCTGACCACGACGGTCCGGACGCGTGACCGCGCCTCGCCCTGGGCCTCGCCGGTTGCGCGCACCGCACCCGTTTTGACGGCCGCCGAGCGCCGTTTTTGGCTCGCGCCGACCGAGTGGCTGCCCACGGACGGCATCGTGCGCAAGACGGCGCTGGAGGCGGTGGGCTCGGCCCGCAGTGACCGCGCGCGTGCCGAGCGGATCTACGACTGGGTGGTGCGCAACGCCTGGCGCGAACCGACGACCCGCGGTTGCGGGCCGGGCGACATCCGCACCATGCTTGAAACCGGGAACCTGGGCGGCAAGTGCGCCGACATCAACGCGTTGTTCGTCGGCCTGTGCCGCTCGGCCGGCTTGCCGGCGCGGGATGTCTACGGGGTGCGGGTGGCGCCGAGCGCGTTTGGGTACCGTCAACTGGGGGCGCCGAGCGAGCAGCTGAGCGGGGCCCAGCATTGCCGTGCCGAGGTTTGGCTCGAGGGCGCAGGCTGGTGCGCCATGGATCCGGCCGACGTGACGAAAGTCATGCGGCACGAGTTCCCGGACTGGATCCGCGACCCGCGGGACCCCCGCGTCGAGCCGGTCCGTCAGGCCCTCTTCGGCGGCTGGGAGGGCAACTGGGTGGGCTGGAACATGGCCCATGACCTCGACCTGCCGGGCGCGCGCGGCCCGCGCCTACCCTTCCTCATGTACCCGGTGGCCGAGGTCGATGGCGAGCGTCTCGACTCCTACAGCCCGAACGATTTCCGCTACCGGATCGTCGCCGCGCGGGCCTGAGCCCGCAAGGCGTTACCCCCGGGCGCGAGCCAGAGCGACGCCGAGGAGAGCTAGCGCTCTTGTTTTGAGAGCAGGATCGCAGCGTTCTAGGCCGGCGTCGGCGGGTTTTTCCCGAAAATGCCGCCTCAGTCCCCCCAATCGAGCTGTAGGCCGCTTTCGAAATGCCGCGCTTGGCCGGTGATGGGGTCGGTGAAGCGCAGACTGCGGGCGATGAGCTGCAGCGGCTCGCGGTAGTCCTCGGGTTCGTCGGGGCCGCGGCGCACCGTGGGGTAGAACTGGTCGCCGCGGATCGGCAGGCCCAAGGCGTTCATGTGTACGCGCAACTGGTGGCGCTGGCCGGTGCGGGGCTCGAGCTGGTAGCGCGCCCACTCGCCGCGCCGTTCGATGAGGCTGATGCGCGTCTCGGCGTTCGGCGGCAGGCCCTCTTCCGGGGCGGCTTCGCGCATGCGGTAGAACGCGGCCTCGTCTTCGCGCAGGTGGCTTACGCGCAGCAGCGGCCAGGGGTGGCTGGGCGCGGCGGGGGCGATCGCCTCGTAGGTCTTGTGGATGCGGTGTTCGCGAAACAGCCGCTGGTAGGCGTCGCGGTCTTGCGCGCGCACGCTCAGCAGCACAAGGCCGGCCGTTTCGCGGTCGATGCGGTGCAGTGGGCTCAAATCGGGCAGGTCGAGCGCGGCGCGCAGGCGCACGAGCAGCGTCTCGCGCACATAGCGACCGACCGGCGAGACGGGAAGAAAGTGCGGCTTGTCGGCCACCACGAGGTGCGCGTCGCGAAACACGATGCGCTCGTGGAAGGGTACCGGCGTCTCATTGGGCAGGTTGCGCCAGTAGTAGATGCGCTGGCCGCTGTGGCAGGGCGCGTCGGGCGCGAGCGGACGGCCGGTGGCGTCGACCACATCGCCGGCGGCCATGCGCTCGGCCCATTGCGCGCGCGTCAGGCGCGGCAGGCGTTCGGCGAGCAGGTCGAGCACGCATCCCCAGGGCACATGGCGCATCTGCGGCAGGGCCAGGCAGCTCGGTGCCACGCCCGCGCGCAGCGGCACGGCTGCCGGGCGGGCGGGGCGGGTCATGGGCGCAGCAAGCCCGCCACCAGGGCGGGATGCCGGGTGGCGAGCCGCTTCATGGGACAGCCGCGCGGCGGCGGAACACCAGATCCCACACGCCGTGGCCGAGCTTGAGGCCGCGGCGCTCGAACTTGGTCTCGGGGCGGTAAGCGGGGCGCTCGGCGTAGCCGGCGGCGGTGTTTTCGAGCAGCGGCTCGGCCGTGAGCACTTCGAGCATCTGCTCGGCATAGGGCTGCCAGTCGGTCGCGCAGTGCAGGTAGCCGCCGGGGATGAGCCGCTGCGCGAGTTTGGCGACCAGTGGCGGCTGGATCAGGCGGCGCTTGTGGTGGCGCTTCTTGTGCCAGGGGTCGGGAAAGAAAATGTGGATGCCCGCGAGCGTCGACGCCTCGAGCATGTGATCCACCACCTCGACCGCATCGTGTTGCAGGATGCGGATGTTGGTGAGGCCCATCTCGCCGATCCGCTTGAGGAGCGCGCCCACCCCGGGCTCGTGTACTTCGCAGCAGAGGAAGTTCTCATCGGGGCGCAGCGCGGCAATGTGGGCGGTGGCGTCACCCATGCCAAAGCCGATCTCCATCACCACCGGCGCTTCACGACCAAACGCCGCGCCGAGGTCGAGCTTGGTTTGCTGGAACGGCAGCACGAAGCGCGGGCCGAGCTCGGCCAGCGCCTTGGCCTGGCCCGTGGTCGTGCGCCCTGCGCGCGTGACGAAGCTGCGCACCCGCTGCGGGTGCGCGACATGCGGCGGCGGCCCGCCGGGCGCGGCGGTCGCTGCCGACGGGTTCGGGTCTTCGGGACGGGGCGGGGAGGACGTCATGCGGAAGGCGGAAGAAAGCGGCGGATTCTAGGGCAACGCCCCATCAGCTTCGCTGATGGTGCACGCCCGTTGCACGCTGCCACTCGCCCGTCCAGGCGGCCAGTGCGTGCGACAGCGGGGTGTGGCTGGGTTGGGGCTGCAGGCCGAGCGCGGTGGCGGCGGCGTTGAGCGCAGCGAGCGGGTCGCGCGTGTCCAGCGCCGGCGCGTGGGTTTGCTTGGAGAGCTTTTCGCCGGCGGCGTTGCGCACCAGCGGGGTGTGCAGGTAGCGCGGCGTGGGCAGGGCGAGCGCGCGTTGCAGCAAGATCTGCCGCGGCGTGTTGTCGGCCAGGTCCTCGCCGCGCACCACATGGCTCACGCCCTGCAGCGCGTCGTCGACGACCACGGCCAGCTGGTAGGCCCAGAGCCCGTCGGCGCGGCGCAGCACGAAGTCGCCGACGGTGGCCTCGACATCCTGGCTCTGCGCGCCCAGCCGCCGGTCGTGCCAGTGCACGGTGCTGCCTTCGATGCGCGGGGGCGAAGGATCGAACGGGTTGTCGCGCACTCCTGAAATAGGAGCATCCAATGCGCATTTCACGCCGGCATACCCCGGTTTTTGCTTCAAAAAATCGGTACGCAGCCGCCAGGCTCGCGCGGCCGTGCCTGCGAGGCCACTGCGGCAAGTTCCCGGGTAGGGCACTTCGGCGTGACGCGGCCAGGCGATGCCGCGCGCAGCCCAGGCGGCCTCGATCGCGCGGCGCGTGCAGGCGCAGGGATAGGCCAGACCCGCGTCGATGAGCGCATCGAGCGCGCGCTGGTAGATCGCCCCACGGCGCGACTGCCACAGCGGCGGCGCGTCGGGCTGCAGGCCGCAGTCGGCGAGCTGTTGCAGGATGACCCGGTCGGCACCGGGCACGCAGCGCGGCGTGTCCACGTCTTCGATGCGCACCAGCCACTGCCCGCCGTGCGCGCGCGCATCGAGCCAGCTGGCCAGCGCGGCCACCAGCGAGCCCGCGTGCAGCGGCCCGGTGGGGGAAGGGGCAAAGCGGCCGATGTAGCCTGCCATCGTGCGCTGATGCGCCTCTCAAAGCACCGCAAGCGCGAGGCTCAGACCCGAGATGAACGCGTCTTCGACCCGGTGGCCCAGGCACCAGTCGCCGCAGGCGCCCAGGCCGCTCTTCGCGTCCCAGAGATGCGACTGTCCCAGCGGCTGAAGGGTCTTTGCATAGCGCCAGCGGTGCACGGCGCTGTGGCCCGGCGTTGCGCGGATGCCGGTGATTTCGGCAAACGCGCGCTGCAGCTTGGCTTCGACGCGCGCGGGTTCATCCTCGAGGTGCTCGTGCGACCACGCGGCGCTGGCTTGCACGGTCCAGCGCTCGATCGGCGCGCGCTGCGGTTTGGACGATTCGCGCGCGAGCCAGGCCACGCGGTGGTGCGTGCTGCGCGCGGCATTCCACTGCGGCCCGAGCGTGCCCAGCCCCGGCTGCATCGCATTGGGGAAGGCGACCATCAGCGTCCAGCACGGCGCGAGCTTCACTTCGTGCAGGCCCAGCAGCGGCTTGGGCGCGAGCGCCGAGGCGTCGAGCAAGGCGGCCGCTTGCGGCGCGGGCAGCGCGAGCAGAACGGCGTCGTAGCCCCCGTGCACATGCACGATGCCACCGGGCGCTTCGGTATGCAGCTGCCAGCGCCGCCGGTCGATGGCGTCGCGCTCGATGCGGTCCACGCGCGTGCGGGTCAGCAGCGCCGAACCCAAGGGCTGGCCCCAAGCCCGCGGCAGCGCATTCATGCCGGGCACGGGCACGAGATGCGGCTCGCGCGGTGGCGGCGCCGCTTCGAGCACATGGCCGAGGGCGTCGAGCACCCGCACGCTGCTGGCGCTCCACGGGCGCACGAGGCCGGGCACGGTTTCGAGCGCGCGCGCGAATCGGGGGTCGCGCACGGTGAAGTACTGCGCGCCGTGGTCGAAGCCGCCGAGCGGCGTCTCGCGCGTGGCCATGCGCCCGCCCGCGCCCGGGCTCTTCTCGAACACCGTCACGCGATGGCCGGCCTGCAGCAGCGTGCGTGCGCAGGCCACGCCGGCCATGCCGGCGCCGACGATGGCGTAGTGACGGGGCGTTTGGGTGCGGCTCATGGGGGCTCCGGTGGCGTGGGCGATAGGGTTGTGCGCCACGGACTCTACACCCATGACACGGAGATGACGGACGTGCTCAGCGTTGCCCCAGCAGCGCCTGGCACGTGGCGGCGTTTTCCAGCCGGTCGAGCCACCATTGCAGGGCTGGGCCGGGCCGCTGGCGCTCAGGCGCGCGCCAGACCACCTGCAGCAGCGCGGCGCGCGCGGGCCGCTCCAGCGCGCAGGCGACCAGCGCACCGCTTTGCAGATGCGGCCGCGCCAGGGGCTCGGGCAGATAGCCCGCGCCGAGTCCGCGCAGCTGCGCCTGCAGCTTGATGGCCATGTCGGGCACGGTGAACACATCCTGCCCAGGCAGCAGGCCCAGGTGCAGCGCGCGGCGGTGCAAGGCGCTGTCGGCTACGGCCACCGCACGGTGGGCGCGCAGGTCGGCATCGGTCAGGGGCCGGCCAAGCTGCGCGAGTGGGTGGTGCGGCGCGACCGCGAACACGAACGCCAGCGTCCCCAGTGGCCGGTGCGGCAGGCCCTCGGGTAGCCCGGCTTCGAGCGTGACGCCCAGGGCGAGGTCGGCCCGGCCGCTCGTCAGTGCTTCCAGCGTGCCCGAGAGGGTGGTGTGCAGCAGCCGCAGTCGGGTGGGCGGCTGGCCCGCAAGGAAGGCCTCGCACAGGTCGAGCAGGGTGGCACGGTCGATCACGCTGTCCGCTGCGATGGTGAGCTGCGCCTCCCAGCCGGTGGCCACCCGGCGCACCCGCTGCGCGATGGCGTCGAGATCCTCGAGGATGCGCGCGCCCTCGCGCAGCAGCTCGCGCGCGGCGGCGGTGGGCACGGCCTGGCGGCGGCTGCGGTCGAACAAGAGCACGTCGAGCGCATCCTCGATGCGCCGCACGCGGTAGGTCAGTGCGCTCGGCGCCAGGCCCAGCTCACGCGCGGCCGCGGCAAAGCTGCCGCTGCGCGCCACCCGCTCGATCAGCCCAAGCGCTTCCGGGCTCAAGACATCGCGAGCGTTTTGCATGGTGCGAGCTGATTTATTCAGAAAAATTGAATGATGCCATCAAATCAACCGCCATGTTTTTGCACGAAAGGCGCCTACATTGGCGTGACTGAACGACGGAGGTGCCCGATGTTGACCATTCGCCCCGCAGCCGAGCGTGGTCACGCCGATCATGGCTGGCTGCAGTCCTGGCACAGTTTTTCGTTTGCCGACTACCACGACCCGGCGCACATGGGTTGGGGCAACTTGCGCGTGATCAACGAGGACTTCATCGCGCCGCGCGCGGGCTTTCCGATGCACGGTCACCGCGACATGGAGATCGTGACCTACCTGCTCAGCGGGCGTCTCGCGCACCAGGACAGCATGGGCCATGCCGTATTCATCGCCCCCGGCGAGGTGCAGCGCATGAGCGCAGGCCGTGGCGTGATGCACAGCGAGTTCAGCGCCAGCGACGACACCACCCATCTGCTGCAGATCTGGATCCTGCCCAATGTCCGCGGCCTCGCGCCCGAGTACGAGCAGCGCGCGTTTGCCGATGCTGAGAAGCGCGGCCGCTTGTGCGCCATCGCGACCCCGGATGGTGCCGACGGTTCGCTGCGCATGCACGCCGACGCACGGCTCTATGCCGGATTGTTTGACGGCCCGGAAACCGCCACGCTCGCGCTCGACCCGGCACGCAAGGCATACGTGCACCTGGTGCGCGGCGCGCTGCGTGTCAACGGCCAGGCCTTGCAGGGCGGTGACGCCGCGCTGCTGCACGGCGAAAGCCGCCTGAGCCTCGACGCCGGGCAAGACGCCGAGGTGCTGGTGTTCGACCTCGCGCCTTGACAGCGCGCCCGCGTTGCCCCAAGTTTTTGTTTTCCCAACCCCTCAAACCCAACAGGAGGACTTCCATGAACCCCGCAAAGATCTGCATCGTGTTTCACTCGGGCTATGGCCACACGCTGCGCATGGCGCAGGCCGTGGCCGAAGGCGCAGACGCCGAGCTCTTGCCCATCGACGCGGACGGCAACCTGCCCGAGGGCGGCTGGGAGCGGTTGGCCGCGGCCGACGCCATCATCTTCGGCAGCCCGACTTACATGGGCGGGCCGAGCTGGCAGTTCAAGAAGTTTGCCGACGCCAGCAGCAAGGTCTGGTTCACCCAGGGCTGGAAGGACAAGCTGTTTGCGGGCTTCACCAACAGCGCAACGATGAATGGCGACAAGCTCTCGACGCTGCACTATTTCTTCACGCTGGCCATGCAGCACAGCGGGTTGTGGGTGGGCACGGGCATGATGCCGAGCAACACCAAGGCCGCGCAGCGCAACGACCTCAACTACGTCGGCTCCTTCAGCGGGGCGATGGCGCAAAGCCCGTCGGATGCATCGCCCGCCGAAATGCTGCCCGGTGACTTGGAGACTGCGCGCCAGTTCGGCGCGCGCGTGGCGCAGGCGGCGCGGCGGCTCAAGAGTGCTTGAAATCCTGTCTCCCCGGCGAAAAATGACGCTCGAGTGCTCCTATTTTTGAGATCTTGATGGCGGCTGCCGGGGTGCGGCGCGGGGCCTGTGGGGGTGACGTCGGCGGCTCCCTACAATGGCCCGCATGTTCGTTCATCTGCGCCTTCATACCGAGTTTTCCGTCGTCGACGGCACCTGCCGCATCGACGACGTGGTGGCCGCCGCCGCCGCCGACGGCCAGCCGGCGCTGGCCATCACCGACCTCAACAACCTGTTTGGGGCGATCAAGTTCTACAAGGCCGCGCGGGGTAAAGGCGTCAAGCCCATCATCGGCTGCGAAGTCGTCATCGAAGGGCCGGCAGGCACACCCGAGGCGCTGGGTCGCATGCTGCTGCTGGTGCAAAACCACCAGGGTTACCTGAACCTCTGCGAGCTGCTGGCACGGGCCTGGACGCAGAACGTGCAGCGCACGCAGGCGGTGCTGCGCCTGGCGTGGCTGCGCGAGTGTTCCGAGGGGCTGATCCTGCTCTCGGGCGCGCAGGCCGGCCCGGTGGGACAGGCGTTGCTGCAGGGCGACGAGGCGCGCGCGGCCGACCTCGCACTGCAATTCGCCGCCTGGTTTCCGCACCGCTTTTATCTCGAACTCCAACGCGCCGGCCGGGCCGACGATGAAGCGCATGTGGTCGCCGCGGTGCAACTGGCCGCCCGGCTCAAGCTGCCGGTGGTCGCCACGCACCCGGTGCAGTTCCTCGAGCCTGACGACTATGAAGCGCATGAGGCGCGGGTCTGCATCGCCGAAGGCGAGATGCTCGCCAACCCGCGCCGCGTGCGGCGCTTCACGACCGAGCAGTATTTCAAGCGCCGCGCCGCGATGGAGGCCTTGTTTGCGGATCTGCCCTCGGCGCTCGCCAACAGCGTGGCGATTGCCGAGCGCTGCAGCCTCACGCTCACGCTGGGCAAGCCGCGGCTGCCGGATTTTCCGATTCCGCCGGTCAACGGGCGCACGCTGTCGATCGACGAGTATTTCCGCCATGTGAGCTACGAGGGGCTCGAAGCGCGCCTGGTGCAGCGCTTCCCGAACCCCGCCGAGCGCGAGGCCGAGCGACCCCGCTACGTGGAGCGGCTCGAGTTCGAGCTGCGCACCATCATTCAGATGGGGTTCCCGGGCTACTTCCTTATCGTCGGCGACTTCATCCAGTGGGCCAAGACGCACGGCTGCCCGGTCGGTCCGGGTCGGGGCTCGGGCGCGGGCTCACTGGTGGCCTACGCGCTGAAAATCACCGACCTCGACCCGCTGCAATACAAGCTGCTGTTCGAGCGCTTTCTCAACCCCGAGCGGGTCTCGATGCCCGACTTCGACATCGACTTCTGCCAAGCGAACCGCGACCGCGTCATCGACTACGTCAAGGACAAATACGGCCGGGACGCGGTGAGCCAGATCGCCACCTTCGGCACCATGGCCGCACGCGCCGCCATTCGCGACGTGGGCCGCGTGCTCGACCTCTCCTATGGCTTTTGCGACGGGCTCTCCAAGCTCATCCCGAACAAGCCGGGCATGAGCGTGACGCTGCAGTACCCGCCGCAGCCCAAGAAGGAAGGCGACAAGAACAACTACGCGATCGAGATGGAGCCGGTGCTCGCCGAGCGCATCGAAAAAGAAGAGGACGTACGCACGTTGATCGAGCTCGCGCAAAAGCTCGAGGGCCTCACGCGCAACGTGGGCATGCACGCGGGCGGCGTGCTCATCGCGCCGGGCAAGCTCACCGACTTCTGCCCGCTCTACCAGCAGCCCGGCAGCGACTCGGCGGTCAGCCAGTACGACAAGGACGACGTCGAGGCCGTCGGCCTGGTGAAGTTCGACTTTCTGGGGCTGGCCACGCTCACCATTCTCGAGATCGCGCGCGACCTCATCCGCCGGCGCCACCCCGGTCAGGCTGATTTCGCCTTCGAGAACGTGCCGCTCGATGACCCGGCCACCTACCGGCTGTTCCAGGAAGGACGCACCGAGGCCGTGTTCCAGTTCGAAAGCCGCGGCATGCAAGGCATGTTGCGCGATGCCAAGCCCTCGCGGCTCGAAGACCTGATTGCGCTCAACGCGCTCTACCGACCCGGCCCGATGGACCTGATCCCGACCTTCGTCGCGCGCAAGCACGGCCGCGAGCCGGTGCAATATCCGCACCCGCTGGTCGAGCCCGTGCTCGCCGAGACCTACGGCATCATGGTCTATCAGGAGCAGGTGATGCAGACCGCCCAGATCCTGGGCGGCTACTCGCTCGGCGGCGCCGACATGCTGCGCCGGGCGATGGGCAAGAAAAAGCCCGAGGAGATGGCGCAGCACCGCGAAATTTTCCGCGCCGGCGCAGCCAAAAACGGCATCAGCCAGGAAAAAGCCGACGAGGTCTTCGACCTCATGGAAAAGTTCGCCGGCTATGGCTTCAACAAGTCGCATGCCGCCGCCTACTCGCTGCTGGCCTACCACACGGCCTGGCTCAAGGTGCATTACACCGCCGAGTTCTTCTGCGCCAACATGACGGTGGAGATGGACGACACCGACAAGCTCAAGGTCTTGCTCGGTGACGCGCAAAGCTTTGGCCTGCGTTTCGAGCCGCCCGACGTCAACCTCGGCAGCTACCGCTTCGAGCCCGTCTCCGACACCGTCATCCGCTACGGCCTCGGCGCCGTCAAGGGCACGGGTCAGCAAGCCATCGAGGCCATCGTCGCCGCGCGCGAAGGCCGCGGCAGCGGCTACTACGGCAGCGAAGCCGGCCCCTTCAAGAGCCTGTTCGACTTCTGCCGCCGCGTCGACCGCACGCGCGTGAACAAGCGCACCGTCGAAGCGCTCATCAAGGCTGGCGCCTTCGACGGCCTGCAGCGCAACCGCGCCGCACTGGTGGCCAGCATAGACCGCGCCTTCGACTACGCCGCCGCCTGCGAGGCCCATGCCAACCAGGGCGGGCTGTTCGACATGCTCGAGGGTGACAGCCACGGCGCCAGCACGCAGGAACCCGAACTCGTCGAAGCCATCCCCTGGGACTTGCGCGCGCAGCTCGCCGCCGAAAAGACCGCCGTGGGTTTTTACCTCTCGGGCCACCTGTTCGACGCCGTCGAACGTGAAGTGCGCCGCTTCGTGCGCCGCAGCATCGCCGAAGCCTGCGCCGCCCGCGAAGCCGTGCGCGACCCCCGCAACGGGGGTGACGCCGTCCTGCTCGCGGGCATCGTCAGCGATTTGCGTGTGATTCAAGGCCAGCGCGGCCGGCTGGCGCTGTTCAAGCTCGACGACAAAAGCGCGGTCATCGACGCACGCGCCGATGACGCCTTGTTGCAGGCCCAGCGCAACCTCCTGCGCGACGACGAGTTCGTCGTCGCCAGCGGCCGGCTGCAGCCCGACCGCTTCTCGGGCGGTTGGCAGTTGTCGGTTCAGCAGCTCTGGAGCTTGGCCGAGGCGCGTTGCCGCTTCGGCCGCTATCTGCGGGTGCTTGTGGGCGACCCACCTCCGCGCGTGGCGGAACTGCTGGCGGCCTACGGCCCGCAGGTGCAGCCGGGTGCGACCGACGATTTTTCAGCCGCAGACCCCTTGGGCGCGCCGTTCGAGACCGATGCGGACCGGGACGTCCCCATCGCTCCGCGCGGCCTGCCCGTGCGCCTGCGGGTCGAACGCCGCTGGGACGGGGCAGCGGACGCGACGGATGCCGCGGGTGCCCCTGAGGCCGATCTGGCCGGCGTGCGCTACGAGCTGGCGCTCGGGGACGCCGCGCGCATCTTCCCGAGCGACGCAGCGCTCGCCGCCTGGTCCGCCCAGGCGCTCGAAGGCCAGGCCGAGGTGGTCTACGAATAGTTTTGAAGAAAGAGTCGGCCGATGCGGGCGTGAATAAAAAGCCTGTTGCTCTCAAATCAAGAGCGATTGCACGGCCGAAGCACGTCCGGGCGGCCCCAAGGGCCTCAGTCCCTTGGCCGGAAGCTGATGATGAGGGCCGAGGGCACGCGGCCGTCGGTGTCGGCGGGCAGCCGCTCGGTTTTGTCGATGGCTTTGAGTACCGCCTCGTCCCAAGCCTTCACACCGCTCGATTTCACGAGCTTGCGCGAGAGGATGGTCCCGTCGGGCGCGGCGCGCACCTCCACCTCGGCGCTCGGGTTGCCCGGCGCGTCGTCGGTGAACACAATGTTGGGCCGGATCCGCGCGGCCACGCGACCCGCGTAGCTGCCCGAGGGGCCCGCGCTTTGGACGTCGCGCCCGGTGCTCGCGCGGCTGCCGCTGCTGCCCGCCAGGCCTTGCATCCGGCGGATGTTTTCCTGCCGCTGCGCTTCGAGCCGCTGCGCCTCTTCGCGCTGGGCCTTGGCGCGCGCGGCATCCTCGGCGGCGCGTTGGGCGGCCTTCTGGGCCTCGAGCTGTTTTTTGCGCGCCGCTTCCTCAGCGGCCTTCTGCGCAGCTTCCTGCTTGCGGCGGGCGGCGTCTTCGGCGGCCTTGCGTTTCTCGGCCAGCGCCTTTTCACGCGCCGCCTGTTCGGCGCGTGTCCGCGCGGCTTCCTTCTCGCGTGCGGCTTGCAGCGCCTTCGCTTCGGCGGCACGGCGCTTTTCCAGCGCGATCTGGGCCTCGCGGGCGGCGAGGTCGGGAGGTGGCGCCGGTGGCTTGGGCGCGGGGGCTGGGCGTTCGGGTGCGGGGGTGGGGGCCGGCGCCGGGGCAGCAGCGGGTGGGGCGGCTTGCCGTGGCACGGCGGACCAAAGTTCGGCTTCGACCGCGGGCGTGTCGCTCTCGTGGCGCCAGTTCACGCCCCAGGTCAGCGCGGCGAGCAACAGCACATGGACGAGCAGCGCGAGTAGGTAAGCGCGGCCGCGTCCGGGCTCGGGCGGCGGCATCAGTGCATCGGGTCGGGCGGCGAGGCTCGCAGACATGGTCAAATCGGGCAGGGGAGCTTCAGGGGCTTAGTTGCACCGACAGCCCCACGCGTTGCACGCCCGCGCGCTGCAGCCGGTCCATCACCTTGACCACCGTCTCATAGCGCACGTTGCGGTCGGCGCTGATGACCACCGGGCTGTTCGCATCGTCCGCCTGGGCCGCGCGCACCGCAGCCACCAGGCCGTCGGGCGTCACGGTGCGGGCGTCGGCGCCGGCCTTGTCGCCCGCGCGCACCTGCAGGCTCTCATCCTTGCCGATGAGCACCTGCACCACGCGGTCGGGCGTCTTGTTGGCCTTGCCGACGGAGGGCAGGTCGATGACGCTGGGGGCGATCAGCGGCGCCGTGACCATGAAGATGATGAGCAGCACCAGCATCACGTCGATGAAGGGCACCATGTTGATCTCGCTGATGGTGCGGCGGCCACGGCCGCGCGGGGCGACGGAGGGCATGGGCTCGATCCTCGCGGGTCAGTGGACGGACGCAGCCGGCGCGCTCGCGCCCAGGCTGCGCTGCAGGATGTTCGAAAACTCTTCGATGAAGGTTTCCAGCCCGTTGGCCACGCGGTCGATGTCGTGCGCGAAGCGGTTGTAGGCCACCACCGCCGGAATCGCGGCGAACAGGCCGATCGCGGTGGCCACCAGCGCCTCGGCAATGCCCGGCGCCACGGTGGCCAGCGTCACCTGCTGCAGCGCGGCGAGCCCCGTGAACGCGTGCATGATGCCCCAGACCGTGCCGAACAAGCCCACGTAGGGCGAAACCGAGCCCACCGACGCCAGGAAGGCCAGGTTGGCCTCGATCGCATCCATCTCGCGCTGGTAACTCGCGCGCATGGCGCGGCGCGCGCCGTCGAGCAAGGTACCAGGGTCGCTGATGCGGCGCTCGCGCAGCTTTTGGAACTCCCGCATGCCGCTGGCGAAGATGCGCTCCATCGGCCCGGCCGTGCGGGCGTTGCGTGTCGCCGCGGCATACAGGTCGTTGAGGCTCGCGCCCGACCAGAACTCGCGCTCGAAACTCTCGTTGAGCGCGCGCACTTTCTTGAGCGCAAAGTGCTTGCGAAAGATCGCCGCCCAACTCGCCACCGACACCGCCAACAGCAGCGCCATGACCGCCTGCACGACGACGCTCGCGTGCAGCACCAGGTTGAGGATGGAAAGGTTGCTGTTCATGCTCGAAGGGTTTCCAGGAGGGAGGCAGGAAGCCGCAGCGGTTTGAGCGTTTGGGCATCGACCCAGCCCACGCGCACCGTCGCGGCACTGCACAGCGCGGTCGCGCCGCCGGCCGCCTGCCGCAGCGCATGTTGCTCCAGCGTCAGGGAGGCACGGCCCGCCTCGATGAGCCGAACCGATACCTGTAAGCAGTCGTCGAGCCGCGCGGCCCGCTCGAAGCGCACGCGAAGATCGCTCACGACGAACTGAGCGCGCAGCGTCTCGCGCAGCGCCTGCTGGTGGATGCCGCGCGCACGCAGCCACTCGGTGCGTGCGCGCTCGAAAAACTTGAGGTAGTTCGCATAAAAGACGATGCCACCGGCGTCCGTGTCTTCCCAATAGATGCGCACCGGCCAGAAAAATTCCGTGGCCTCGCCCGACCGGCTTGGGCGCGGTTCCTCGACGCTCACCGCAGCACCCCTTCCAGCCGCTCGATGGCCGCGAGCAGCTGCTCCATCGATGCGGCGGTCGAAAAACGCACGAAGCGCGCGGTATCGGCGTCGCCAAAGTCGCGCCCGGGCGTCACGGCCACATGCGCAGCGCGCATCAGCGCAAAGCTCAGGTCCCAACTGCCTTGCACGCCCAGCCGCTGCGCCGCCGCGCTGCCGTCGGCCCAGGCATAAAACGCGCCATCGGGCATCACCGGCACCGAGAAACCCAGGCGCTTGAGCGCGGGCACGAAATAGTCGCGCCGCGCGCGAAACGCGGCTCGCCGCTGCTCGTATTCGGCCAGGCTTTCGGGCTCGAAGCACGCCAGTGCCGCGTGCTGCGCGACCGCATTGGCACAGATGAACAGGTTTTGCGCCAGCCGCTCCACCACCGGCACGAGGGCTTCGGGCAACACCAGCCAGCCGAGGCGCCAGCCGGTCATGTTGAAGTATTTCGAAAAGCTGTTGATGCTGATCACGTCCTCGCCCAAGGCCAGCGCGCTCTGGCCGAAACGCGCATCAAAACTCAGGCCAAGGTAGATCTCGTCGACCAGCGTGATGCCGCCGCGCGCGCGCACCACGTCCACGATGCGCCGCAGTTCTTCGGGGTCGATCGACGTGCCCGTCGGGTTCGAGGGCGAAGCCAGCAGCACGCCGCGCGTGGCCGGGCCCCAGTGCGCCTCGACCTGCGCCGCGCTCAGTTGAAACCGCTCGGCGGCGCCGCTGGCAATCAGCCGCGCCGTGCCTTCTGCCGCCGTCACGAAGTGTCGGTTGCAGGGGTAGCTCGGGTCGGGCATGAGGATTTCATCGCCCGCATCGACCAGCGCCAGGCAGGCGAGCTGCAGCGCCGCCGAAGCGCCCGCCGTGACCACGATGCGACGCGCCGGCACGTCGAGCCCGAAGCGCTCGGCATACCAGCCACTGATGCGCTCGCGCAGCGCATCGAGCCCCAGCGCCGGGGTGTATTGCGTGCGCCCCTCGCGAATGGCGCGCGCCGCGGCTTCCTGCACCAACGGCGGCGCGGTGAAGTCGGGTTCGCCGATGTTGAGGAAGATCATCGGCTGCGCGTGCGCCGTGGCCTCACGGGCGATTTCGCTCGCGGCCTTGGCGACTTCCATCACATAAAACGGCGCGATGCGCTCGGCGCGCCGGGCGATGCGCTGCGGGCTCATGGGGCTCGCGTTCATTCGGGCGCGCCGGGTGGCCGGCGCTGGCCGCGCGGGTCGGCAGCCACTTCGGCTGGGCGCAGCTTGGGCGCGAGGCTGCCCAGCACGCCGTTGACATACTTGTGCCCGTCGGTGCCTCCAAACGACTTGGCCAGCTCCACGCATTCGTTGATGATGACCCGCCAGGGCACGTCGGGCGCATGCAGCAGCTCCCATACGCCGATCCACATCACCGCATGCTCGATGGGCGAGAGCTCGCTGAGCTTGCGGTCGAGCACCGGCTCGATCTGCGCGTCGAGCGCGTCGGCCTCTTCGATGCAGCCGTGCAGCAGCGCGTCGTAGTGCGCCGAGTCTGCCTTGTGGAATCCCGACAGGTCGCGCGTGAAGCGGTCGATGTCGGCAGCGGGGTTGCGTCCCACCAGGTGCTGATAGAGCGCCTGCAGCGCGAACTCGCGCGCGCGGCTGCGGGCGGCCTTCGCGGACGTCTTGCGCGCGCCGGGGTGGGCGCTGCGGCCGGCATTCGCGCCGGGCTTCGGCTCGGGGCTCAGGGCGTCACTCATGCCAGCTGCTCCAGCAGTCGGGCCATCTCCACCGCCACGCGCGCGGCGTCGCGGCCCTTTTCGGTTTGCCGGGCCTCGGCCTGCGCCAGGTTTTCGGTGGTCAGGATGGCGTTGGCAATCGGGATTTGGTAGTCGAGGGCCACGCGGCTCACGCCGGCGCCGGACTCGTTGGCCACCAGCTCGAAGTGATAGGTTTCGCCGCGAATGATGCAGCCCAGCGCGATCAGCGCGTCGTAACGATCGTGCTCGGCCAGGGCTTGCAGCGCCAGCGGCACTTCGAGGGCGCCCGGCACCTGCACGAGGTCGATGTCTTCGGGGGCGACGCCCAGCGCGATGAGCTCGCTGCGGCACGCCTGCGCGAGCGCTTCGGTGATGCTGGCGTTGAATCGCGCCTGCACGATGCCGATCGTCAGACCGCGCCCATCGAGCGTGCCGCTGTCGCCTTTTTCTGCTTCAAACATAAGTCCTTCATTCCTTCGGGATGTAGCCCGTGATTTCCAGGCCGTAGCCCGTCATGCTGGGCATGCGCCGCGGCGCGCCCATGAGTTTCATGCGGTGCACGCCGCAGTGGCGCAGAATCTGCGCGCCGATGCCGTAGGTGCGCAAGTCCATGCGGCCGCGCTCCGGTGCCTGGCTGGGCCGCGCGCGGTTTTCGAACTGCGCCAGCAGCTGCTCGGCGCTCTCGCCGCAGTTGAGCAATACCGCAACGCCCCGACCCTGCGCCTCGAGGTAGGCCAGGCTCGCATCCAGGCTCCAGGAGTGCAGGCCGCGGCCGCATTCGAGCACGTCGAGCACCGAGAGCGGCTCATGCACCCGCACCGCCACCTCGGTCTCGGGCGACCACTCGCCCTTGACGAGCGCCAGGTGCACCGACTGGCTTGGCGTGTCGCGAAACGCATGCGCCATGAAGTCGCCCCAGGGCGTGCGCAGCGGCCGGCTGTCGATGGGCTGCACCAGCGATTCGGTGCGGCTGCGGTATTCGATCAGGTCGGCGATGGTGCCGATTTTCAGCCCATGCTGCGCGGCAAAGCGCTGCAGGTCGGGCAGCCGCGCCATGGTGCCGTCGTCGTTCATGATTTCGCAAATCACCGCCGCCGGCGTGCAACCCGCCATGGCCGCGAGGTCACAGCCCGCCTCGGTGTGGCCCGCACGCATCAACACACCGCCGTCCACCGCCTGCAGCGGGAACACATGGCCTGGCTGCACGAGGTCTTCGGGCCGGGTGTCGCGGCCCACCGCGACTTGAATCGTGCGCGCGCGGTCCGCCGCCGAGATGCCGGTCGTCACGCCCTCAGCCGCTTCGATGGAGACGGTGAACGCCGTGCTGTAGACCGTGCCGTTGCGCGCGGCCATGGGCGGCAGCTTCAGGTATTCGCAGCGCTCGCGCGTGAGCGTGAGGCAAATCAAACCGCGGCCAAAGCGCGCCATGAAGTTGATTGCCTCGGGGGTGACATGGTCGGCTGCGAGCACGAGGTCGCCCTCGTTCTCGCGGTCTTCCTCGTCGACGAGGATGACCATGCGGCCCGCGCGCAGCTCGGCCACGATGCCCTCGACCGGAGAGATGCCGACCGTTTGCTCGGGCGCAGCGGTATTGGATGCGGTGTTCATGCGTGGGCCTCGGGGTTGGAGGGGGTGGGCCGGGTCGTGGTGGGGTCGAGGCTCAACATGCGCTCCACATAGCGCGCGATCAGGTCGATCTCGAGGTTCACCGCGTCGCCCGCGCGCAGACCGCCCAGTGCCGTGTGCTCCACAGTGTGCGGAATGAGGTTGATGTCCACGCGGCAGTCGTCAGCGCTGTCGGTCACCCGGTTGACGGTGAGGCTCACGCCATTGACGGTGATCGAACCCTTGTACGCCAGGTACTTCGCCAGGGCACGCGGCGCGGCAATTTCGAAATGCCAGCTCTCGCCCACGGGCTCGAAGCGTTCGACACGGCCTACCCCATCGACATGGCCCGACACGATATGCCCGCCCAGCCGGTCGGTCGCGCGCAGCGCTTTTTCGAGATTGACCGGCCCCGGGCGATCGAGCCCGGCCGTACGCGCCAGCGACTCGGCCGAGACGTCGACGGTGAAGCCGCTGGCTGCAGCGTCGAGCGTGGTGACGGTCATGCAGGCGCCGTTGATCGCAATGCTGTCGCCGAGGGCGACGTCGTCGAGGTAGCCCGCAGGCGCCTCGATGCTCAGCCGCACGCCATGCGCGGGCCCCTCGCCCAGCGGGCAGACCTCAACGATGCGGCCGACGCCGGTGATGATTCCTGTGAACATCGCGCTATTTTCGCAGGGATTGCCCCTGAAGCCCACGCGGTCGGCCCAGAACGCCTGCAAACCGCTGCGAACCGCCGCGGGGCTGGGTGGGGCGCGACTTCGACGCGGGGCGGCGCCCCGGCGGGCCGCCCCGCGTCGGTCAGTTGGATGCCTGCCGCGCGCGCAGCCGGCTATCGGGCCCGACGCGCGTGACTTCGTGCCAAATCCAGCGCGGCACCGTGTCGAGGTTCGTGTACGGCCCCAGCGCAGCCATGCCGCGCCCGGCCCCGAGCATCAGCGGCGCGAGGTACATCAGCCACTCATCGACGAGCCCCGCGGCCAGCAGCGCGCCGTTGAGCGTCTCGCCGGCCTCCACATGAAGCTCGTTGACCTCACGCCGCGCCAGGTCCGCCAGCAGCGCATCGAGCGCCACGCGCCCGTCTGCAGCGGGCAGCACGATCACCTCGGCCCCTCGGGCTTCGAGGGCGGCGCGCCGCGCGGCGTCGTCCACGGCGGTGTAAATCCACACACGCCGATGCGCTTGCGCCTCGAACAGGCGCGCCGTCGGCGGCGTGCGCAAGCGGCTGTCGAGCACCACGGCATGGGGCTGGCGCGGGGCGTCCACGTCGCGTGCGTCGAGCCGCGGGTCATCGGCCAGCACCGTGCCCACGCCGGTCAACACCGCGCAGGCCCGTGCCCGCCAGCGGTGGCCGTCGAGCCGAGCCTCGGGCGAGGTGATCCATTGGCTCACCCCGTTGGGCAGCGCCGTGCGCCCATCGGCCGAAGCCGCCACCTTCAGCCGCACCCAGGGCCGCTGGCGCTCCATGCGGCTGAAAAAACCAATGTTCAGCTCGCGCGAGGCCATGGCCAGCGGATGATCGGGCGACAGCAGTTCCACCGCCACACCCGCCGCGCGCAGCCGCTCCAGCCCTTGTCCCGCCACCCGCGGGTTCGGGTCGATGTTCGTCACCACGACCCGACCCACCCCCGCCGCCGCGAGCGCATCGCAGCACGGCGGTGTGCGGCCAAAGTGTGCGCAGGGCTCCAGCGTGACCCACACCGTCGCACCGCGAACGTCATGCCCGCGCGCGGCAGCATCGCGCAGCGCCATGACCTCCGCGTGCGGACCGCCCGCGGCCTGGGTGTGGCCTTCGCCCAAGACGGCACCGTCCGCGGCTGTGATGACGCAACCGACGCGGGGGTTCGGTGGCGTCAGAAACAGAGCGCGCTCGGCCAAGGCGAGCGCGCGGTGGAGGGGGGAGGAACCGTCACGGTCAGTTCGGGGCGTATCCGACATCTCCACTCAACGCCAGCAGGCACTCACGAGTGCCGCGGTTTGGTCGCTCCCCTGGACAAACTTTTCGCCGCGGTGGTTCAGAGCCAGTGCACCGCAGCGCGTGTCTGCAGCTTGCGCACCAACAGGGGTGGCAACGATGGTGAAGGAAGATGCCGTGGGCTGACCCGATGCAAAGGCAAAGCTGTACACGCCGTTGAGTTCAGTTGCACAGGCGAGTGTGGGCAGTGTGTTGGGCGTGTTGTAACTCATGGAAGTGGTGTAGCGCCGCTCCATTTGTTGCGCCATCTCCTGCAAGCAGGCGGCGGCGTTGGCGCGCCGGGTGCGCTGGATGTAGCTCTGGTAGCTCGGGTAGGCGATTGCCGCCACGATGGCGACGATCGCGACGACGATCATCAACTCGATGAGCGTGAATCCCCGGTTCTGCCGCTTAGTCACAGTGTTGGTGGACATGGGATCAATCCTTGATGATTTCGCGCCAGGATACCCGGCCTTTGAAACTGGCCGATCCCAAGCCTGTGATGCTCTTGATCAAGGCACCCGAAGTCGAACTGGTGCCGGAACCACCGGCGAACAGGATGACCTTGGTGATCATGAGCTCCTTTAAGGTGAAGCCCAGTTGAAAAGCTCGATTCTTCATGGATCAATCAACAATAATTTCACGCCACGAGAGACGGCCTTTAAATGTGCTACCAAGGTTAACCTTGACACTTGCCAGCCCACCCGAAGACCCGCCAACAAATAGACGATTGCCGATCAGGACAGACTTGCCGGGCATGCCAATGTTGGGGTCGAAACCACCGATGAAGTTGCCGTTGAGCTTGTCGTCCGTAAAACCATTTGCACCATTGACGTCGAAGAAGCCGGCATCAAGGGACGCGCCGCTAAACGGCGCAATGGCATTTAAGTAACCTTTTCCGCCGGGCACGCAAGGGTCAACTACTGGAATGATTGAACTGACCACCAGAACTGGTTTCACCGCTTTGTACAGTGCGCTCGCCGTGACGATGCGCTCACCTGATTGGGTAGTGAAGTTGATATACCAGCCTTTTTTGCCTGTCATGTCGCCAGCCGAAGCCGAGTCGAATGTTCGTACCTGCTTTCCATCAAACACCCCTTCATCATTAATACGACGTAGTACAAGTTCTGATTTATCAGAATTGATAATGCCGTTGTCATCTATCAGTCCATACCAACTATTTACTTGCGTATCAGTCGGATCCGCGCTGCGAAAATAACTGCCGGTGCCGAAGAAGATAAATCGTTTTCCGTTGTTGGGGTCGCCAGTCAAATCATTTTTGGCAACAATTATGGGAGCCGTGATCGGCTGAGGAATGTTGCTTGTATCTTTAGCCGTAAACAGAGGTTGCGAGCTAAAGGCGACTTTCCAATTTGCAACGGCAGCGTCGCTGACATCAAATTTCCAAACATTCCCTTTCAGGTCGCCCGCGTAGATGAAGTCAACGGTTCCGTTACCATCTGCGTCAATCACGCCTGGCGTAGCGAGACCGTTATCGCTACCGACCGCAGTGTCTATTTTTTTGATTAAAGCCCCTGTCGTAAGATTAAATATATAAAGGACAGCTTTACCCGAGCTTGAGTTGTATCCATTTCCCACAATTACAGCCCAAGAGCCATCGTTCATTTTCGCAATCAGCGGTTGGCCTAACATGTAACCAAGGTCCGCATCGCTAGGGCTTGAGTATTCCCACAGCACGTGGCCTGCTGCAAAGCTGCTTGGGGTGCTGACATCTAAACCGAACAACCCCTTGCCACCCAGCCCTAAAGTTGAAACAAGATAGTTTTTGCCAACGGTTTGACTTGCGCTGGAAACTGCAATGTCGCCATCCACAAAATACTTGTGTGCGTAATTGGGTTGCGCCAAGCTTTGAAGATTAGGAATAACCGCACTCGGAATGTATGCAAACAATTCTTGTCCAGAAGTTGCATCAAAAGCATGCAACATACCGTCATTGGCGCCGACGTAAACGGTATTGGTATCCTTGACATAGTAGGGGGATGAATGAACGATATCACCAAGGATGTTGTTAAGCGCACGATTTCTGAAACTCCCGCCATTTTGTAGTTCCTTGCTACGCACGCCGCGAATAAATTCGACCACATCTGAGCTGCCAAGGGCAGTTTGATCTGTCGCAGACAATGCCGCCCAATTGAAAGGTTTTGCTGAGCCGTCAGAAGTGGTAAAGATATTACGGCTGGCTGGCGCTGGGATATGTTCAGAAGCTTTCCAGTTGGTACCGTCTGTACCTGTGGCAGAGACCTTGATGGCCTCCAGGTCACCACTCCATTTACCGCTCTCGAACTTGGCTTGAAAGACCTGGCTGCCTGTATTGACGGAAGTGCTGTTGGCAGAAATGTTGGATGCGGAACCTGTGCGCTTGACGATGCCGATTAGGGTATTGGTCATCGCGGTTGCAAATTGTTCGGGATCCGCAGCGCTGAAGAAGCCGCCCCGTCCGTTGACGGAAGCGTGTACCAAATCGTCCAGCAAAGCCGCATTTGAAGAAGTCGGATCTGGCCAGGTAATCGATGCGCCAGTTTGAATCGCTGCAAAGGCTGCAGCGGGGTCAACGGAGCCAGTCACACCCAACCCCACCCCAAAAGTGACCATGTGCTGCCAGAAGGCCGGGTCTTGAAAATTTGTTGGTACTTCGTTGGCAATATCTGGGCGCAGGTCTCGTTTCCAATAGTACATGGCCACGTCGGCGAGCGTATCGCTTCGGGTGTCATTGAATGGTGACACAGCCGAATAGGTGTAGGTTTGACCGTTTGGTCCGGTAATCGTTGGGCCGGCCGTGCCGTCGTTGTTGGCCCTAGCATCGGGAGTACTAGCTGGGTCGCCATTCCAATAACCATCGGTCATCAGGATTGCATAACTCTGTCTGCAGGTTAGGTCAATTCCCCCGTCAGCCCCCGGCGTTGTGCTCCAGGGACCTCTCGAGTCGGTTCGACTGAAGTATTGCCCAACATCATCCAGCGCCCGGCGAAGGGGCGTGCCTGCTGCCGGAATAGCGTGCCCATATAAACTGGTGAAAAAATTTGTCCTGTCTGCG
>NZ_JAEMQB010000125.1:0-5746 GCF_022759015.1 Tibeticola sp.
AGAGGCCCACCTGCTCGGCGAGTTTGAGGTTGGACAGCCCGCCGCCGAGCCCGGCGACGCAGCGTTGCCGCTCGAGCGGCTGCTGCTCGAGCGCGCGCTGAGCGTCAACACCGCAGCGGCGGGTGGGAACGCGAGCTTGATGATGCTGAGTTGAGCCTTATTTTCAAAGAATTGGCCGCGATCCCAGCGCAAAACGGTCATGAAATGCTACAAACAAAAGAGCGACCCGCAGGCCGCTGGCGCGCCATCACGGGAGCTTGTTCAGCGTTGCCTCAGTAGCCCATCTCGCGCAGGTAGGCGTCGCGCGCGGCGAGCGCCGTGTCGGTGAAATCGGAGAACACCCCGTCTACGCCGAGGCGGTAGAACTGCAGGTATTCGGCTTGCGGGTTGCCTGCGTAGTCGAACGCCAGGCGGCGCTTTTCGTTGCGGAATGTGTAGGGGTGCACGAAAAGGCCGGCCTTGTGCGCATCGGCGATCAGGCTGGTGGGCGGCTGGGTGCGCCCATCTTGCAGGTCGACCTTGCCGTCGCCGTTGAGGTCCTTCATCTTGCCGTTGGCGTCGAACTCGCCTTTGATCGGCACGATGTAGGGCTTCCACGGGCCGATGCCGTCGGCATAGGTTTTGATCTCGGCCAGGCCCGCGGGTGTGACCATGTCGGAGAACAGCCGCTTGTCGCCGGCGAGCGTCCAGTCGTAGGGGCGGTCATAGGGCGGGGCGTAGCTCAGGCCGCCGGTTTTGAAGTCGTAGTCGTCGGCGTCGATGAGCTGGACGATCTTGGTTTGCAAGCCCTTGCTCTTCATGTATTTCAGGCTGCTGGGTTCAAAGCTTTGCACGAACACCGGCGCGTCCTTGCGGTTCCAGCCCGCGGCGGTGAGCTGCGCGATGAGCTTGTCTTCCAGCGGCAGGCCGAGCTGGCGGTGGTAGGTGGGGTTCTTGGTTTCTGGGTAGACCGAGATCACCCGGCCGCCGACCGAGCGCGACTTGGCCAGGTCGATGATTTCCTGGAAGGTCACCACCTTGAACTGCCCGTTGTACTGCTGCGGGCGCTCGACGTCGGTGGCGATGGCGCCGAGTGTCTTGATCTCGGCAAGGGTGAAGTCATGTGCGAACCAGCCGGTTTGCAGCTCGCCGTCCACGTTCCAGTCCACGCGCTTGCGATTGGCGAACTCGGGGTGGCTGGCGACGTCGGTGCTGTAGGCCAGGTTGGGGTCGTGGCGGGCAATCAGCACGCCGTCCTTGGTGGAGATCAGGTCGGGCTCGATGCAGTCGGCGCCGAGGTCGATGGCCTTGGCATAGGCCTCCAGGGTCTCCTCGGGCAGGTAGCCCGAGGCGCCGCGGTGGGCGATGACGAGGGGCTTGGCGCCGTCGAGCGTGAGCAGCGGCTTGCCGCCGCCACCGCCGCAGCCAGCCAGGGCGGCCGCGCAGGCCAGGACCAGGCCGGTGGCCTTGAGGGAAATGCGCATGGAGTCCTCCGAAAAAATAACGTGGGTTCGTGGGTAACGACCGGAGCGAAGCGGTCCGCACAGGATGGTGCCGGCCCGAGGTGTCGTTTTGATGACGTTCGCGGGTCAATGCCACCGCCCTGCAGCTTGCGCAAGAGCCCGGCCGCGCCGCTGCGCGTCATTGACCTGTGCTGGGCCGCCGGGCCGATGTCGCCTTCGCACGCGCGAATAGCGTGCGTGCTAAGCTGATTGTTTCGCCGTCTCGGTCTCGCGTGCGCCTGCGCGCGACCGGACCGACACTTACCGTTGAGGAGAACCCCATGCCCGGACTGCTGCCCGACGTCGATGCCGACGGCCTGCTCGAATTCTCGGTCGTCTATACCGACCGCGCGCTCAACCACATGTCGCAGCGCTTTCAGGGCGTCATGCGGGACATTTCACGCATCCTCAAGACGGTCTACCACGCGCGCTCTGCGGTGCTCGTACCCGGCAGCGGCACCTTCGGCATGGAAGCGGTGGCCCGGCAGTTCGCCACCGACCGCAAAGTGCTGGTGCTGCGCAATGGCTGGTTCAGCTACCGTTGGACGCAGATCTTCGACATGGGCCGCATCCCGTCGGAACACATCGTGCTCAAAGCCCGCCGCACCGGCACGGACAAGCATGCGCCTTGGGTGCCGGCACCGATCGACGAGGTGGTCGCAACGATCCGCGCCGAGCGCCCCGCCGCGGTGTTCGCGCCGCATGTGGAAACGGCTGCGGGCATGATCCTGCCCGACGACTACCTGCGCGCCGTGGCCGATGCCGCACACGAAGTCGGCGCGCTGTTCGTGCTCGACTGCATCGCCTCCGGCGCCATGTGGGTGGACATGGAGGCCACGGGTGTGGACGTGCTGATCTCGGCGCCGCAAAAGGGCTGGAGCGGCTCTCCCGCCTGCGCGATGGTGATGCTCAGCGCGCGCGCGCGTAGCGCCATCGACGCCACCACCAGCACTAGCTTTGCCTGCGACCTGAAAAAATGGCTGCAGGTGATGGAAACCTACGAAAGCGGTGGCCACATGTACCACACCACCATGCCCACCGACGCGCTCGCGCGGCTGCGCGACGTGATGCTCGAAACCGAGGCCTATGGCTTCGAGCGGGTGCGCCAGGAGCAGATCGCGCTGGGCGCGGCCGTGCGGGCGCTGTTCGAGTCGCGCGGCATCCCGAGCGTGGCAGCCGAAGGCTACCAGGCGCCCGGCGTGGTGGTGAGCTACACCGAAGACCCCGAGATTCACAACAGCAAGAAATTCCTGGCCCAGGGCCTGCAGACCGCGGCGGGCGTGCCGCTGCAGTGCGACGAGCCGGCGGACTTCATGACCTTCCGCGTGGGTCTGTTCGGTCTCGACAAATGGCACCATGTGCCGCGCACCGTCGCGCAGCTCGAAGCCGCGTTGGACCGGCTGGGCATTGGAACGAAGACCGAGGCGCCTGCAGCCAGTCAAAACCAAGCGGCCACGAGCGGAATCACCAGCGAAGCCACCACCGCCTGAAGCCCGAGCGCCAGCGCCGCCCAGGCACCCGCATCGGGGTGCACTTGCAGCGCACGCGCCGCGCCGATCCCGTGCGCGGCGGTCCCGAGCGCGAAGCCGCGCGCCATCCAGCCCGTGGCGTCGCGGCCGATGCCCAGCGCGTCGAACACGTATTTGCCGCTGAGTGCGCCGATGAGCCCTGTGACGACCGCGAACACGGCCGCCAGCGCCGCAATGCCGCCGATCTGATCGGCCACGCCCATGGCCACGGGGGCGGTGATCGACTTGGGCGCGAGCGAGCGCAGCACCTCGGAAGGAAGCCCCAGCGCCCAGCCCAAGACCACCGCGCTGCCCGCCGCCGCGACCCCGCCGATCAAGGCCGCCAGCACGAACACCCAGCCGCGCTGGCGCAGTACGGCGCGCCGCTGCCACAGCGGCCAGGCCAGCGCCACCACCGCGGGGCCGAGCAGGAAGTGAATGAACTGCGCACCCGAAAAATACGTGGGGTAAGCGGTGCCCGTGGCAGCGAGCCCCAGCGCCAGCAGCACCACCGACCACAGCACCGGGTTGGCCCACGGCGCCTGCGCCATGCGGGTGTAGAACGCATGCGCCAGCACATACACGCCCAGCGTGGCCGTGAGGCCGAACAGCGGCGTCGACGAGAGGTACACCCAAAGCTGAACGAAGTCCGCCATTTCAGCCTAAATCCGGCAGTTGGGCGCGCCCGAGCGGGACGTCATCGGGCGCGCGGGCAAGGCGCAAACCACAGCCATGGCGCTGGCCATGGCGAGGATTTGCAACGCCGCCCCCGGGCCCGAGGGCGACTCGAACGGGTGCGCAGCGCTCACCCGAGCGGTGAACCGCATCCGCAGCAAAAACATTGAAACATCAACACCTTGCATTCAGCTCAAAGCGGTCAACTGCCGGATTTAGGTTCAGCGCGCCTCCCCGTCCGCAGCGCCTGCCGGCGGCTCGCGCAACAGCGCCCGCAGCAACGCAGCGGTGACCGCCAGCGCCACCCAGGTGGACACGACCAGCACCACGAGCAGACGCGGCCCGTACTGGCGCAGCAGGTCCAGATGCGTCATCACGCCCACGCCCACGGGCACGAACAGCAGCGAGAGATGCGCGAGCAAAAACTCGGCCACCGCACCCACGCGGTGTTGCACCGCGCGCCAGTTCAGGGCCAGCAGCAGCAACAACAGGCCCACCACCGGCCCCGGAAAGGGCAGGTGCAGCGCGCGCGAGAGCAGCTCACCGGCCGACTGGCACAGCAGCAGAAGAGCGAAGCCTTCGAGCGTGCGCACCGGCGGCCCCGTCGGTCAGAACCGTTCGAGCTCAGGGAAGGCCAGCCGGCCACCGCGCACGAGCATCTTTCCGTACTCGGCACAGCGCTGCAGCGTGGGAATGACCTTGCCGGGGTTGAGTAGCCCCTTGGGGTCGAAGGCGTGTTTGAGCGCGAACATCTGCGCGCGCTCTTCGGGGCTGAACTGCACGCACATGCTGTTGAGCTTTTCGACGCCGACACCGTGCTCGCCGGTGACGGTGCCACCCATTTCCACGCTGGCTTCCAGAATCTCGGCGCCAAACAGCTCGGCGCGGTGCATCTGGTCGGGGTCGTTGGCGTCGAACAGGATCAGCGGGTGCAGATTGCCGTCGCCCGCATGGAACACGTTGGCGCAGCGCAGGCCGTATTTGTGCTCCATCTGCGCGATGGCGAGCAGGATGTCGGCCAGGCGCTTGCGCGGGATGGTCGAGTCCATGCACATGTAGTCGGGGCTGATGCGGCCGCTCGCCGGGAAGGCGTTCTTGCGCCCGCTCCAGAACTTCAGCCGCTCCGCCTCGTTTTGGCTGACTGCAATTTTTGTAGCGCCCGACGCCCGAAGCACGCCGGACATCCGCTCGATTTCTTCCTCAACCTCTTCGGGCGTGCCGTCGCTCTCACACAGCAGGATCGCTTCGGCCGTCAGGTCGTAGCCCGCGTGCACGAAGTCTTCCACCGCCGCCGTCATGGGCTTGTCCATCATCTCGAGGCCGGCGGGGATGATGCCTGCGGCAATCACCGCGGCCACCGCGTCACCGGCTTTGCGGATGTCGTCAAAACTCGCCATGATGCAGCGCGCGAGTTGCGGCTTCGGGATGAGGCGTACGGTGACTTCGGTGGTCACGGCGAGCATGCCCTCGCTGCCGATGACGGCGGCCAGCAGGTCGTAGCCTGGCGCGTCCAGCGCTTCGCTGCCGAAGGTGACCGGCTCGCCCTCGATGGTGTAGCCGCGCACCTGCAGCACGTTGTGCACGGTCAGACCGTATTTCAGGCAGTGCACGCCGCCGGAGTTCTCGGCCACGTTGCCGCCGATGGTGCAGGCGATCTGGCTCGAGGGGTCGGGCGCGTAGTACAGGCCGTAAGGGGCGGCAGCCTCCGAGATCGCCAGGTTACGCACGCCCGACTGCACCACGGCGGTGCGGCTGCGCGGGTCGATGCGCACAATCTGGTTGAACTTCGCGAGGCTCAAGGTCACGCCCAGCGGGTTGGGCAGCGCGCCACCCGAGAGGCCCGTGCCCGCGCCGCGTGCGACCACCGGCACGCCCAGCGCGTGGCAGGCACGCAGCACGGCCTGCACCTGCGCCTCGGTCTCGGGCAGCGCCACGGCCAGCGGACGCTCGCGGTAGGCGGTGAGGCCGTCGCACTCGTAGGGCGTGGTCTCTTCGGGCGTGTAGAGCACCGCGTGCGCAGGCAGCACGGCCAGCAGCGCGGCGACGACTTCGCGCTGGCGCGCGGCGCGGTCGGTGGCGGCA
>NZ_JAEMQB010000033.1:0-4681 GCF_022759015.1 Tibeticola sp.
GCCCGCTCAGCCACCACCCGCCACCCCAGCGCCTCGCCCGCAGCCAGCGGCTTGAGCTCGGCTTCGCCGAAGGGGAAGGACGCGGGCGGTGTCCAGCGCTCGCGGCGCAGAGTGAGGGTGCCGGTGTTGCGCGGCAGGCCGTAGAAGTCTGGGCCGTGGTGGCTGGCGAACGCTTCGAGCCGGTCGAGCGCGCCGGCGGCCTCGAAAGCCTGGGCGTAGAGCTCGATTGCGGCGTGGGCGGTGTAGCAGCCGGCGCAGCCCACCGCGGATTCCTTGAGAGCCGCGGGATGCGGCGCGCTGTCGGTGCCGAGGAAGAACTTCGGGCTGCCGCTGGTCGCCGCGGCCACCAGCGCCTGCCGGTGCTGCTCGCGCTTGAGCACGGGCAGGCAGTACCAGTGCGGGCGAATGCCGCCGGTGAACAGGGCGTTGCGGTTGTAGAGCAGATGATGCGCGGTGATGGTGGCGGCCAGGAGCCCATCGGCCTCGGCGACGTACTGAGCGGCTTCGCGCGTGGTGATGTGCTCCATCACGATCTTGAGTCCCGCAAAGTCGCGCCGCAGGGGCTCGAGCACGCGCTCGATGAACACGGCTTCGCGGTCGAACAGGTCGACCTCGGGGTCGGTCACTTCTCCGTGCACCAGCAGCAACAGACCCTCGCGCTGCATGGCTTCGAGCGTTGCATAGGTCTTGCGGATGTCGGTCACGCCGGCATCGCTGTTGGTGGTGGCGCCAGCGGGGTAGAGCTTGACCGCCACCACGCCAGCGGCCTTGGCGCGGCGGATTTCCTCCGGGGGCAGGTTGTCGGTGAGGTAGAGCGTCATCAACGGCTCGAACGCCATTCCCGTGGGCACGGCGGCCTGGATCCGCGCACGGTAGGCCAACGCCGCCTCGGCCGTGGTGACGGGCGGCTTCAAATTGGGCATGACGATGGCGCGCGCGAACTGCGCGGCGGTGTGCGGCACGGTGGTCGCCAGCGCCGCGCCGTCGCGCAGGTGCAGATGCCAGTCGTCGGGTCGGGTCAGGGTGAGGGTGTCAGTCATGGAGCCGGATTGTCCCAAATGCGCCGATCCATGCCGCCCCGCCTTGCGACCGCCGCACCACGAAAACGGGCACCCGAGGGTGCCCGCTGCGCGTGAGGCAAAGATGAAGGTCAGTGCGAAAGGATCTTGTCGAGGAAATCCTTGGTGCGCGGCTGGCGGCTTTCGGGGTGGCCGAAGAACTCGTCTTTCGAGCAGTCTTCCAGAATGCGCCCGCCCACGTCGATGAAGATCACGCGGCTCGCCACCTTGCGTGCAAAGCCCATCTCATGCGTGACCACCATCATGGTCATGCCCTCCTTGGCCAGCGTCACCATCACGTCGAGCACCTCGCCGACCATTTCGGGGTCGAGCGCCGAGGTGGGCTCGTCGAACAGCATGACGATCGGGTCCATCGAGAGCGCACGTGCAATGGCCACGCGCTGCTGCTGCCCGCCCGAGAGCTGGCCCGGGAATTTGTCTTTGTGCGCCATCAGGCCCACCCGGTCGAGCATCTTGAGGCCGCGCGTCTTGGCCTCGTCGGGACTGCGGCCGAGCACCTTGACCTGCGCGAGCGTGAGATTCTCGGTGACCGAGAGATGCGGAAACAGTTCGAAATGCTGAAACACCATGCCCACGCGGCTGCGCAGCTTGGGCAAATCGGTTTTGGGGTCGTGGACGGGAATGCCGTCGACCCAGATTTCGCCTTTCTGGATCGGCTCGAGGCCGTTGACGGTCTTGATCAGCGTGGACTTGCCCGAGCCCGAAGGGCCGCAAACCACCACCACGTCGCCCTTGGCGATGCTGACCGAGCAGTCGTTGAGCACCTGCACAGGGCCATACCATTTGGAAACATTCTTGAGTTCGATCATGTTCATTCTCCGGCGTGGATGCGAGCGCCATCAGCGGATGATGGCAATGCGGGCCTGAAGCCGTTTGACGGTCCACGACAAGGCATAGCAAATCACGAAATAGACGACCGCCGCGAGCAGATACGCCTCTTCGGTGCGGCCATAGATCTTGCCGGCGTTGGTGAAGCCCTTGAGCAGGTCGTAGGCACCGATGGCGTAGACCAGCGAGGTGTCCTGGAACAGGATGATGGTCTGCGTCAGCAGCACCGGCACCATGTTGCGAAACGCCTGCGGCAGAACGACCAGGCGCATGGTCTGCGCATAGTTCATGCCGAGCGCCTGCGCCGCAAACACCTGGCCGCGGGGAATCGACTGAATCCCCGCCCGCATGATTTCACTGAAATAGGCCGCCTCGAAGGCCACGAAGGTGATGATGGCCGAATACTCGGCACGGTGGTTCGCCCCGTCGGGCAGGTAGGTGTAGAAACCCGCCGGCACGAGCAGGAAAAACCACAGAATCACCATCACCAGCGGCACTGAACGCATGCCGTTGACGTAGACGGTCGCAGGACCAGCCAACACGGACTTGCCCGAGAGCCGCATGAGCGCGAGCAGCGTTCCAAACAAAATCCCCCCGACGGTCGCCACCAGGGTGAGTTGCACGCTGAAGCGCAGCCCGCCCAGCACGAACTTGTCGATGATGTCCCAATCGAGCCAGCTGAAGTCGAGTCCGAGCATGGTCAGGCTCCTTTCAGTCGGGTCGTGGGCCCAAGGTCGAAGCGTTGGATCTGCATCTCAATGCCCTCCCGCGCCGCCGGCGACGATGAAGCCCGGAATGCGCACCCGCTTCTCGATGAAGGCAAAGATGCGGTTGACCGCAAACGCCGAGACCGCATAGAGCGCCGTGACCGCCAAATAGATCTCGATGCCGCGCGACGTCTCTTCCTGCGCCTGCATCGCAAACATCGTCAACTCCGGAATGGACACCGCAAACGCCACCGAGGAGTTCTTCAACAGGTTCATCGATTCACTCGTGAGCGGCGGCAGGATGATGCGCAGGGCCATCGGCAGGATGACGTAGCGATAGGTTTGCGCCGTCGTCAGGCCCAGCGCCATGCCCGCATAGCGCTGCCCGCGCGGCAGCGACTGAATGCCCGCGCGTACCTGCTCGGCAATGCGCGAGGAGGTGAAAAACCCGAGCGCAAAGACGACCAGCACAAAGCCTGGCACTTGCTGAAACGCTGGGAACACCTTGGGTACCACGAAGTACCAGAGGAAGACCTGAACCAGCAGCGGAATGTTGCGGAAACCCTCGACCCATCCATTGGCAAAACGGCTCAGCCAAGGGCTGTCGGGCAAGGTGCGCAGCACGCCGACCACCGAGCCCACGAACACCGCGACGACCCAAGATGCGCCCGCGACCGCCAGCGTCCAGCGCCAGGCCTCGAGCATCCACTGCAGATACGTGCGACCACTGCCGTCATCCGCCAGAAAAACCTGCCATTCCCATGTCATCGGAACTCTCCTTTCGAAGCTTGGGCGCATCGCCGCGTCGCGCCAGGCGCAAAACGGCAACCCCGCCAGGGCACGATACCCAGGCGGGGTTGCGCTGGCCCGGCCCGGCCGGGACGAAGCGGATTGTCCTTAACGTGCGTTGTAGGCTTCCATGGGCTTGTCGTTCGGATTCGCCCAGGCTGCCTTGAGGTTTTCGCTCGGCGGCAAGCCGATCCGTGCGCCCTTGGGCGGAATCGGTTGCATGAACCACTTGTCGTAGATCTTGGCGATTTCGCCCGACTTCATCAGCCCGATGAGGGTGTCGTCCGCGAGCTTCTTGAAGGCCGGGTCATCCTTGCGCATCATGATGGCGATGGGCTCGACCGACAGCACTTCACCGACGATCTTGTAGTCGGCCGGGTTCTTCGAGTTGGCAATCAGGCCCGCGAGGATGGAGCCGTCCATCACGAACGCATCCGCACGGCCCGATTCGAGCAGCAGGAAGCTGTCGGCATGGTCTTTGCCAAAGACCTCTTTGAAGTCGATGCCGCGGGCACGCTCGTTCTTGCGCAGCGTTTGCACGGACGTGGTGCCGGTCGTGGTGGCGACGTTTTTGCCGTTGAGCTGTGCGATCGAGGTGATGCCAGAGTTGGCCTTGACCGCCATGCGCACCTCCTCGATGAAGGTCGTGACCGCAAAAGCGACGTCCTTTTGGCGCGCGAGGTTGTTGGTCGTGGAACCGCACTCGATGTCGACCGTGCCGTTTTGAACCAAGGGAATGCGGTTTTGCGACGTCACCGATTGGTACTTGACCGCGAGCTTCTTGCCGATTTGCTTCTCGAGGTTGTCGATGATGCGCTGGCACAGCTCGACGTGGTAGCCGACGTACTTGCCGTCGCCGAGCGTGTAAGACAGGGCGCCCGACGAGTCGCGCACACCCATCGTGATGGTGCCGGAAGCCTTGACCTTGGCGATGGTGTCGTTGGTCTGAGCAAGCGCGCTGCCCACCGTGAGGGCGGCGACTGCGAAGGCGACGATCGATTTCTTCATGAGAACATCCTTAGGGCCAGTGGATAAAAATGGATCAACCCGACTGCAGATTTTAGGCCTCGCCGCTTGCCGCGGTCCAGAACAAACCCTAGGGCAACGCTGAACAAGTCCCTCGCGCGCCGCGTATCCCGGCTGCGGGCGGTCTCGTCGAAAGCAAATCCTCGCCATAGCTGCGGCTATGGCTGCGGTTTGCGCCTCGCATACCATCCCGCGGCCGCTCGCGCGCCATCGCGGGGCTTATTCAGCCTTGCCCTGGTCCTGTCGCGGACC
>NZ_JAEMQB010000141.1:0-10785 GCF_022759015.1 Tibeticola sp.
ATAGGAGCTGTGATCGGCATATCTACCTCTTGCGTTAAAACTTCGATACGCAGAAGCATGAGGTCACGGTTCTTGAACTCAACGAATTGGCCTTTTTTAATCACTGATTTGCTTTTGCTAAATATGCTTACCGCTTCGCTTTGTAACTTTCACATCAGCAGGGCGCTGTAGCCAATACCATCAATTTCTATGCTGCGTGTGGTTGTATTGACGTTGGTAATCCTACCGACAACATCAGCCATGGCGGGTAGTGGAGTGAGAAGCATGTGCCCCAATGCAACTGCTGTGAGTACCTTGGTTGTCTTGAGTAGCTTCATCATTGGTTGCTATTACCCTGTTGTGTATATTGACTGCAGCATCGCTTGCGCGCGCCCGAGACGAGCATGACCATGGGTTTGGCGCTTTGCGGTACGGACACCGGCGTGTTGGGGATAGTCACGGCCTGACTGGCGAGCCAGGCGCGCAGGCGACGATGAGCAGGCCATTGCGGATGAGGGCTGGGCAAGGGAGCGGTTTCATCGGGAACTCCTGCTTCAGCATGGGTGAGGGTGTTCAGGGATTGGTGGCGTAGACGGACTGCAGCATGACTTGCGAGCGGCCCGCTCCGCCCACGCGCGCGGTGACGCGGTAGCGCAGGCAGTTGCAGGGCTGGGATGAGCAATCGGGACTCGCACTGCACGGAAAGGTGTCGCCGAGGTATTCGACGAAGTACGTCGGCGTCACGGTGAGCGAGCCCGAGACCACGGCGGTGGTCGTTGCCCAGTCGGTAAAGCTGGTGTCCAGCCAGCGTGGGGTGTCGGTGGCCGCGGGTGCGGCGCAGACATGCACGGTGGTGGGGGCGGATGTGAAGTCGCTGCAGCCGGATGTGGGTTGGGGCTTGAGCGTTTCGATGGCGGCTTCGGCTTGGCGCAGCGCAGCCTCAGCGCCCTGGAGGGCGAGCGCGCGGTCGTAGACGTAGCCCGAGAGGCGCTCCTCATTGGCAATGCCTCGAACCACGAGCAGACCGAATAAGGTCATGACCACCAGCAGAATCAGGCTGATGATGAGCACCACACCACGCTGGCGGGCGCGTGACGCAGGAGTGCGGCTTGAGCGAGCGGGCATGGCGGTCAAAGCTCCCGGTTCCGGATCGAAGCGACGACGACGAAGGTACGCGTCAAGGGGTTTCCATCAGCGCCAACGGCGTCTGGGCTTTGCAGGGTCAGTGTGATGCGCGCCGCCACGACTTCCGCGGTGCTTGAGGTCCAAGTGGCCAGCGCGGGATCTGACGCAGGGATCCAATCGGTGGCGAGCACGTTTCCGGCGTCTCGGTTGCGGGTGAGGTAATCGATCTGCATGTCTTGCACGTCCGGGATCATCTCTTGAATGTCGGACTGCACTTCACCGGTGCTGGCCTTGACCGTAATGCCCGCCCGGTACAGAGAGCGCCCACCCCGGTTGTTGTGGCCCACATACCAAAAAGCGGGGTCCCAGACCGTGAGTAAGGACCCGGCGGCGAAGGTTTTCGCGCTGGTGGTCGTGCAGGCGTCGTTAGCGCTGCCCAGGTTCGTGCTGCAGTTCAAGGTGGCCGTGCCGTAATCGAACTCACCCAGGCTGACGCTTGCGGCGCCGATCTGTAGAAGCGCCGCGCTGCGCCCATCGCAGACCAGGGAGGGACGAGAGTAGTAGCGATCCCGAATGGCGGCGGTGATGGATGTGGCTGTCGTGAAACTCGTAGTGGCAGGATCGTGGCTGGCTAGTCGCTGGATATCGGCCTCGTTACTCGAGGGGCGCAGCACGAGGATGGCGTCGGTATTGCTGATGCGGTCGGCCACGTTCGTGCCGAACGCCTTGATCCCCGGCGTATCCTGGGTGTTGTCGTAGCCCTGGACGAAACCGCTGTAGGTGCTGGCCCACCAGGGAATCACGGGCGTGCCGCCCGACGCATCGCGGATGACATTGGCGGAAAGGGTGGATCCACAAGGCACTTGGCCGGTCTCTCGGATCTCTCGCGCCAGCATTTCCACCGCAAAACGCGCGTTTTCTTGGATCCGCGACAGGCCCTGGTTCGTGCGCATGGTCTGACCGCTGGTGAGGAAGATATTGATGAATCCACCCACCAACACAAGGCCGAGCACGAGGGCCACCATCAGTTCGACGATGGTGAAGCCCCTCTGCGGGCGTCGGCGGCCTCCGTTCAAGGTCAGCCATGCGGCGTGCGTTGGTTTCATACCCGTGAGCTCAAGACGACGGTTTGATTGGCGAGGCCCCCGGCTGGGCTGTCGTCCCATTCGATCGTGACCGTGCAGTTGTAATCGGCATCACATTGAATCTGTGCGCAGGTCGTCGTGTCGTTCGGGCGCCCCATCGTCTGCTTCACCAGCGTGAGCCACTGGGTCCGGGCATTGTTGGCGAGGCTGCCCGTGCCGAACGCTGTGGGGTCGCAGACATGGGAACTCCCGGTGTTGTAGTCGCCCCCGCGGGCGTGCTCCCGATCGACGCGCAAGACGTCAAGCATGTATTGGGCGTGGTAAGTGGCCTGTGTGCGCTGGCCTGCGCTGATGTTGCCTTTGATCGCTCTGGCTTGCAGGGCACCCATGCCCAAAAAACCAAAACTCAGGATGAGCACAGCGACCAAGATCTCAATCAGCGTGGCGCCGCGCTGATGCTTGGAGGCACGCTGACAACTGGTGGATCGAGTGAACTCGTGCATGGTTGTTCGTCTTTCACTCAACAGCCCGAAGAAGAGGGCGCCGGGCAACTGGCGGCAATCCCCGTGGGCGTTGTGAGTACCGCACGCCCGGATTTGGAAATGCACAGATCTCGCGCCCGATGGTCATCATCGAGCGCAGACGATGGACTGCAGATTCGGATGGTGCCGGTCAGAAACGCGCCGTTCATGGTTTTCGCCTGCCCATCAGCGGCGTATGAGAAATAGTTGCTCATGTCACCGTTGCCAAGGATGCTCACGCCCGTGAGCGCGCTGACCTTGTACGTAATGGTTTCGCCGGTGTCGACCGATGCTGAGCCCGTGGCACTGCGCACCGGGTCGACGAACGTAATCCAACCGACTTGCCAGCCGGAACTCGTGGTGTCGCATTGATTGCCATCACTGCTTTTGCAGACGGTCACCCGCTGCCCGATGCGGATCGCCTCGGTCCGCGCGCGCGACGCCGCAGCGAGCAATTCATTCGAGGCATTCGTCACGTTGGCAGCGGCGATCTGTCGCTGGAAACTGGGAACAGCCAGCGTCGCAAGAATGACCAGCAGGCTGACCGCGACCATCAATTCGATGAGGGTGAGGCCCGACTGTGCACGACACGGGGGCCGCTGCAAGGGGAGCTGAAAAGAAGAGCACCGCATGTGTCAAAGTGTAGACCGACCTTGCCACGCGGTTCCTGCCGCTCATCGCGCCTCTTCGACCGTTTGTCGGCCCGAGGCAAGCCCGGCGCCCCCTACCGCCTCACCTCGTCCACCAAGGCCCGGAAGTCGTCCACGTCTTCGAAGCTGCGGTAGACGCTGGCAAAACGGACGTAGGCGACTTTGTCGAGTTTTTTGAGTTCACGCATGACGAGCTCGCCCAGGCGGGCGGAGGGGGTTTCGCGGGCGCCAGAGGCGAGCAGTTTTTCCTCGATGCGCTCGATGGCGGCGTCGATCTGCTCGGTGCTGACCGGGCGCTTGCGCAGCGCCAGCGCGAATGACGCGCGCAGCTTGGCGCGGTCGTAGTCGGTGCGGCGGCCGTCTTTCTTGACGATGGCGGGAAAGCTCAGGTCCGGCCGCTCATACGTGGTGAAGCGCTTGCCGCAGGCCGCGCATTGGCGGCGGCGACGGATGAAGTCGCCGTCCTCCGAGACGCGGGTTTCGACCACTTGGGTGTCGGCGTGGCCGCAGTAGGGGCACTTCATGGCAGGAGGGTCGGGGTCAGACGCGGGGGCGCTGGCTGCGGCGGGCGCAGCCGGCGCCGGGCATCAAGCGCCGTAGACCGGGAAGCGCGCGGTGAGCGCTGCCACCTTGGCGCGCACGGCCTCGAGGTTGGCCGGATCCCGCGGGTTGTCGAGCACGTCGGCAATCAGGTGGGCGGTCTGGCGGGCTTCGTTTTCCTTGAGGCCGCGGGTGGTCATGGCCGGGGTGCCGATGCGCACGCCACTCGTGACCATGGGCTTTTCGGGGTCGTTGGGGATGGCGTTCTTGTTGATGGTCATGTGGGCGCTGCCCAGCAGGTTTTCAGCTTCCTTGCCGGTGATGCCCTTGGCGCGCAGGTCGACGAGCATGACGTGGCTTTCGGTGCGGCCGCTGACGATGCGCAGGCCGCGCTGCGTGAGGGTCTCGGCGATGACCTGGGCGTTTTTGACCACCTGCTGCTGGTAGGTTTTGAACTCGGGCTGCAGCGCTTCCTTGAAGGCCACGGCCTTGGCGGCGATGACGTGCATCAGTGGGCCGCCTTGCAGGCCGGGGAAGATGGCGCTGTTGATGGCTTTCTCGTGCTCGGCCTTCATGAGGATGATGCCGCCGCGCGGGCCGCGCAGGCTCTTGTGCGTGGTGGAGGTCACCACGTCGGCATGCGGCACGGGGTTGGGGTAGACACCCGCGGCGATCAGGCCGGCATAGTGCGCCATGTCGACCATGAAGATGGCGCCGACGTCCTTGGCCACTTTGGCAAAGCGCGCGAAGTCGATGCGCAGGCTGTAGGCGCTGGCGCCGGCGATGATGAGCTTGGGGCGGGTTTCGTGCGCCTTGCGCTCCATCGCGTCGTAGTCGATTTCTTCCTGGGCGTTGAGGCCGTAGGAGACGACGTTGAACCACTTGCCGCTCATGTTGAGCGCCATGCCGTGCGTGAGGTGGCCGCCTTCGGCCAGGCTCATGCCCATGATGGTGTCGCCGGGCTTGAGGAAGGCGAGGAACACCGCCTCGTTGGCGCTGGCCCCGCAGTGCGGCTGCACGTTGGCGGCTTCGGCGCCGAAGAGCTGCTTGACGCGGTCGATGGCGAGCTGTTCGGCGATGTCGACGTATTCACAGCCGCCGTAGTACCGCTTGCCGGGGTAGCCCTCGGCATATTTGTTGGTGAGCTGTGTGCCTTGTGCGGCCATGACGGCGGGCGAGGCGTAGTTCTCGCTCGCGATGAGCTCGATGTGGTCTTCTTGGCGGCGGTTTTCGGCCTCGATGGCGGCCCAGAGTTCGGGGTCGGTTTGTGCGATGAGCTGGCTGCGGTGGTACATGGATGGCAGTCCTTTGAGGAAATGGTCCTTGCGCGGCGACAAGGGCTGCCCAGGCGAACGGCAAAACACGCAAACCGTTCGGCCGCGCGGTGCGCTTCCCCGTGGTTGTCGGGGTTGCAGTCAGGCAGCCCCGGGGTCCACGTCGGCGCCAGATTCCCTCGAGGGGCAGGCGGCGCCTATCGCCAGTTGCGCACGGGGCGCAGTTTAGCTGAAAGCGTGGTGATTAACCGTCCAGGCCAGTGTGACTTGCGCCCAGGTCAGAGGCGCTCGCCGCAGGCGCGGCGCCCGGGCGGCTGTTCGTGGCGGCGATGGCTTGCGGCGGGGCGATGGGCACGACGCGGCCCTTGGCCACTTGTTGGAGACGGGCGTGCTCGCTGAGCACTTTCTCAGCGTAACCGCTGTCGTTGTCGTCGTTGCCGGCGCCCACGTAGAGTTTGAGGCCGCCTTGCACCGAGCCCGCACGGGCGATGCATTCCTGCAGCACCTTGACGCCTACGCGCAAATTCGTGACCGGGTCGAAGGCTGCAAGCGTGCCGCCGAAATTTTGATATTTGTCGGCGTGGACGCGCGTCATCACCTGCATGAGGCCCTGGGCGCCGACGGGGCTTTGGGCAAAGGGGTTGAAGCTCGATTCCACCGCCATGACGGCGAGGATCAGCGTCGGGTCGAGCTTGGCGCTGCGGCCCACCTCGTAGGCCGCGGCAACCAGGGCGCTGATCGGCTCGGGCGCGACGCGGTACTTGCGGCTCAGCCAGTAGGCGACGGCCGCCTGCTCGCGCGGCAGGTCCTTGGGGTCGGTGGCCGTGGCGCGCTCGATGGCCGACGGATCGGCGTCTTCGGGCTGCTGGGCCATGAGGCGCTCCTGCACCCATTGAATGAGCTGCGCTTCGCCGCTTTCGCGCAAATCGGGGCGGGCGATCAGGGCAATGGCGATGCAGGCCACGGCAACGCCGACGAGGGCGAAGCCATTGTGGGTGAGTTTGAAGATCATCTGCGTGAGGCTTTGGGCCAGGCGACGCAGGTCGGGGGTGGTGTTTACCAGCGCTGTCATTTCTTCACTCCTTTCTTCGCGGGGCGGGGCCGTGCGTCACGAGGACGGTCAGGCGTGACCCCGTTGGGATGGGTTGGCGGCGCATTCCGTCGCGCGTCGGGGCGACGGCTGGTCTCGGAAGCGCCGGGGCCGACGGGCGGCAGCGGCTAGGGTTGTCCCTAGGTGGGATGGGTTGGCGCAGATTCTAGGAGTCGACTTCATGCCTAGTCAATACTAAAGAATAAAGAGTTAAGAATCCAAAAGACATTAAAGAGCTCCGGCCAGCCTTGGTTTTGATCGTGCCCAGGGTCGTGACCCTGGGGTGGCTTGCCTGCCTGAGCGCCCACGCGCTCGCGCACCCGCGTACCCGTGCGTCGCCTCGGACGCTGGCATGATTGGATCTGTGATTGCATCCGCCTTGCTGTTCGTTCCATGGCTGTTTTTCCCCAAGGCCTGAGCGCCATCGACCGCCGCTGCGACAACGCCGGCGAGCGCGCGGTGCTGCACCAGCTCAAGCGCTGCCTCAGCGACGACTACCTCGTCTGGCACGACGTGCCCGTGGGGCCGCGCCAGCGCCAGCCCGACTTCGTGGTGTTCAGCCCGCGCCGAGGCCTGCTGATTCTGGAGGTCAAGCACTGGGCGCTCTCGAGCCTGCGCAGCGCCACGCGCGACCGGGTGGAGCTGGCCACCGCGCACGGCCTGCAGACCGTGGCGCATCCGCTGGTGCAGGCACGCACCTACGCGCTTGAACTCAACGACGTGCTGCAAGGCGACCCCGTGCTCGTGCACGACGAGGGGCCGTTTCGTGGCAAGTCGCGCGTGCCTTACGGCTGGGGCTGCGTGCTCTCGAAAATAGAGCGCCGCAAGATCGAGGGCAGCGACTTTGCCGAGGTCTTCCCCGAGCACAAGACCCTGCTGCGCGACGACCTCGCCGAGGATGTGGAACCCTACGATTTCGAGAAGCGCCTCTGGGGCATGTTCGTCCTGACGTTTCCGTTTGCGTTGTCACTGCCGCAGCGCGACCGCGTGCGCTGGCACCTCTTCCCCGAGGTGCGCGTGCAGGCGCAACAAGCGCTCGCGCTCGACGACGGCAGCCCTGCCCTCGCGCCGCTGCCCGACCTCATGCAGGTCATGGACTTGCAGCAGGAGCAGATTGCACGCACGCTGGGCGAGGGCCACCGCGTCATCCACGGCCCGGCCGGCTCGGGCAAGACCATGATCCTCATCTTCCGCGCGCAGCAGCTCGCCGCCGCCGCGCGGCCTGAGCAGCCGGTGCTGGTGCTCTGCTACAACCGCGCGCTGGCCGAGCGCATCGGCTTCGTGCTGCGCGAGCGCGGCGTGAGCGAGCAGACGGTGGTGGTGCGCACCTTCCATGCCTGGTGCCACGACATGGTGCGCAGCTACCAGCTCGAGGTCGGCGCCGACCTGCGCGGCGAGGCCTACTTCGAGACGCTGGCCGCGACGGTGAGCCGCAGCGTCGAAACCGGGCTGGTCCCCGGCGGCCAGTACAGCGCGCTGCTCATCGACGAAGCGCATGATTTCGAGGACGCCTGGTTGCGCATGGCCACGCGGCTGGTGAACCCGGCGACGAATGCGCTGCTGGTGCTCTACGACGACGCGCAAAGCATCTACCAGAAGTCGCGCCACAGCTTCAGCTTCGCCAAGCTCGGCATCCAGGCCCGCGGCCGCACCAGCGTGATGCGGCTGAACTACCGCAACACCGCGGAAATCCTGGCGCTGGCGCTGCGTTGTGCGCAAGGCCTGCTCGACGACGAGCGCGCCGGTGCCGACGAGGACGCCGTGCCCTGCGTCCCCCCGGCCAGCGCGGGCCGCCGCGGCCCCATGCCACGGCTCATCGAGGTGGCCAGCGAAGCCGAAGAGGCCGCGGCTGTGGCCTCGCAGGTCGAGGCCGCGCTGGCCGACGGCCTCGCCCTGGGCGACCTGGCTGTGCTCGCACGCACCAAGGCGCAGCTCAACACCGTGGCGCGCGAGCTGCACCGTCGGGGCATTGCGCTGCAATCGATGGGCGGGAGCGACTTCCGCCACTTCGACTGGGCCGCGCCCGCGGCCAAGCTCGTCACCATGCACAGCGCCAAGGGCTTGGAGTTTCCGTTCGTTGCGATCGTGGGCCTGCACCGCATGCCCGCGCGTGAGGAGTCGCTGGACGAGGCCGCCCGCTTGCTCTATGTCGGAATGACCCGCGCCACGCACCGCCTGGTGCTTTCCGCCGCAGGGGCCTCACCGATCGTCGACCGCGTGCGCAACGCACTCGAGGCGCTGGCCGTGAAAGACGCCGGCGCTCAGTCCCAGCCTTTGTAGTAAACCCGAAGCGCGTAGGAGATCGCCTTCATGGGCGCGTGGCGCAGCCACGTCGGCAGCCAGCGCGGCGCATTCATCGAAAAATCGGTCGCCCAGCGGACCAAGGGGCCTTGCCAAGCGGGAGCGGGTTTGCGCCCTTGGGGGCGAAGCTTTTGTGTGGGGGGTGAAGGTAAAGGCATGGGCGTATTGGAACCGAAGTGCGCCAAACTGTGCCCAAGAACGGGCATTTGCCTGCCTGGATGCACAAAGATGAGGCGCGCGCCAGGGAAAATCCAGGCGGCAGCGCGGGCACACAGGCTTCGACGCCCAAGCGCGACGCTGAAGAAGCCCCACGCGCGCCATCGCGGAAACGGATTCAGCGTTGCCCAAGTGTCACGATCGGCGGGCAGACTTCGGAAGGATCAAGCGAATGCTTGGCCCGTTTCCTGCTAACTTCTGTGCGATGCATCATCCTGATCGACATGTGCCCCTGCGTGGGGCGAGCAACTTTCGTGATCTTGGCGGCTACCGCACGGTCGATGGACGCGTGTTGCGCTGGCGGCGCTTGTTCCGCTCAGACCACCTCGGGGCGCTCGTGCCTGAAGATGTGGCGCGGTTGCAGGCGCTGGGTTTGGGGCGCAGTTTCGACCTGCGGGGCGAGCGGGAGCGCGCTGCGCAGCCTTACGCGCTGCCAGGCGTGCGGGTGCAGCCCCTGCCGATCGAGCCCACGGTGGTGCAACGCTTGCAGGAATTGCGTGCGCGCGGCGAGTCGCTCACCGCGGCGCACACGGTGCGGTTGATGCAGGAAACTTATCGCGCCTTCGTCACCGACAACTCGCCGCGCTTTGCCGAATTGTTCGCCCATTTGCTCGAGCGCGACCTGCCCTCGGTCGTGCACTGCACCGCCGGCAAGGACCGCACCGGTTTTGCCGTTGCCTTGGTGCTGCTCGCGCTTGGGGTGCCGCGCCAGACGGTAATGCACGACTATTTGCTGACCAACCACCACTACCGCATGCCCGAAGCGTATGCGGGCAGTGCCCCGAATGAGGTGCTGCGCGTGCTTTGGCAGGTGCAGGAGGATTTTCTGCATGCGGCCTTCGAAGCCATCGAGCGCGACTTCGGCGGGTTGGAGTCCTACCTGAACCGTGCGCTCGCGCTCACACCCGCAGCGCGCGAGCGGCTTGCGCAGATGTATTTGCAGGCGCCTTTGGAAGAATCAAAAATGATAGCTACGCAAGACCAGTTCACGCCGGGGTAGGCGCAAAAGACTGTCAAAAATGCTAGACCGGCACCGTGTAGTTCAACGCCAACCGCCCGCCGTCCACAGTCACGATTTCGCCGGTCATGTAGCTCGCCGCGTCGCTGGCGAGAAAGGCGACCACCTCCGCGACTTCCTCGGGCGTACCCAGGCGCTTCATCGGCGTGCGCGAGAGGATGCGGGCGCGGGCTTCGGCGCTGGTGAGCACCGCCTGCGCGGCGAGTTCGGTGGCGATGGTTCCGGGTGCGACGGCGTTGACGCGGATGCCGTGGTCGGCCAGCGCCAGCGCCATCGCGCGCGTGAGCTGGTTGACGCCGCCCTTGCTCGCGTTGTAGCTGGCGATGCTCGGAATCGCCATCACACCGTTGACGGAACTCATGTTGACGATGGCGCCGCGGGTGCCGGTCTGCACCATCGCGCGCGCCACCGCCTGCCCCATCAGGAACGAGCCTTTGAGGTTGACGCGCAGCACCGCGTCGAAGTCCGCTTCGGTGACTTCGAGGAAATCCGCGGCCTTGAAGATGCCCGCGTTGTTGACCAGCACGTCGATGCGGCCATGTGTCGCGAGCGCAGCGGCCACGGCGGCGTCGACCTCGGCTTTGGCGCCGACGTCGCAGCGCAGCGCGAGCGCGCCCAGCTCGGCCGCCAGCGCCTCGTTGCGCGCGGCATCGACGTCGAGGAGCACGAGCTGCGCGCCTTCACGCGCAAAGCGGCGCGCACACGCAGCACCGATGCCTTGCGCCGCACCGGTGATGAGCACGACGCGGCCCTGCAGACCGAAACAGATGGACGAAGAAGCAGAGGGGGGGGGCGCTGTTTGATCCATGCGGTCATGGTAGGGCAACGCTGAACCAGTCCTTCGCGCGGCGCGCCCGCGGGGCGTGCATGCGAACATCCACACTTTGATTCACGACGGAGACCTTCCCATGCCCCAAATCACCCGCACCGTGCTCTACACCGATGTCGACGGCCGCGCGCGCTTTCGCGACGAGATCATCGAACTG
>NZ_JAEMQB010000153.1:0-41143 GCF_022759015.1 Tibeticola sp.
GCCCCAACATCATGCGAGCCATCAAAGAAGCCCGAAAGTTCATCGAACGCAACCCGACCGAGCCCGCGGCCAAAACGCTGGCGCAACTGGTGCTGGCGCTCGAAAAAGAGGCCGACTTCCCCCTCACCGACCTCTACAGCGCACTCGACCACGACCAGTTCCGGCTGGCGCTGCGCATCCTCGAAGAGTGGCGGCTCGACCGCTACTACCTCGGCAAAGCCCGCTTGTTCGAGGTGTCGATGCTGGCCCACGGCATGGGCAAAGACACGCCCGCAGAAGCCGCTACAGAGCCGGCGAGCGCAGCGCCGGCCGAAGCGCAGAAACCCGCGAAAAAGAGCTGATCCAGGCTCGAATCCGCCCTGCGAGAGGGCGTGGATTCATTTTTCGCGCTCAAGCGTCCGGTCGAGCACATACCCGGACCGTCGGCCAAAACGCGTCCAAGGTTGGCGTGACTCGACCCGGTCGCTTGGCCGCATCATCCCAGCGGCGCAAAGCCAGCGCCTCTGCCGCATGGGGTTGAAGGGCGAAGGCGGCGATTGCCGCTGCGTCGAAAGCGCCGCCCTGCAACGCGAGGCTGCGGCGCGAATCCTCTGACAATGCGCGCCAATACCGCGAATCTGCGGCCAGGGCACGCTTCGCCGCCACATGGAGCCGGACCGGCTCCGTCACGTCCGACCCAAACCAGCGCGACAGCAACTCGGCCGCACGCACCTCGTGCCGGTCGTCGATGCCCTCCAGCGAGGGGGTTCCGCGTATCCCATCGAGCAGATGCCCGATGTCGTGCAGCAGCGCTGCGGTCATGAGCGCCGCAGGCGCGCCCGCGCGCTGCGCGAGTGCCGCGCATTGCAGCGCATGTTCCAGATGATTCACCGGCTCGCCCGTGTACTGGGCATGTCCGCGGGCAAGGAGCAGCAGGCGCAGTTCCTCGAGCTGCATGGGAATCCAGGTTTGGGCGTCTGTGGGTGTCATGACGCTGTCACTGTGCCATCGAAGAATGACCGGTTGATGAACCCACTTCCACCGACTTCGAAGGAGCCTCCAGTCATGAAAACGCGCACTTTTCTTCGCCATGCCGCCGCGGGGATGCTCGCGGCCGCAGCCCTCTTGCCCGGCTTCGGCTTCGCGCAGGCGAAGACAGAGCTTCTGGTCTACACCGCACTCGAAGCCGACCAGATCAAAGCCTACCAAGAGGCCTTTCAGAAAGACCATCCTGAAATCGAACTCAAGTTCGTGCGCGACTCCACCGGGATCGTGACCGCCAAGCTGCTCGCCGAAAAGGCCCAACCGCGTGCCGACGTGGTCTGGGGACTCGCCGCCACCTCCTTGATGCTGCTCGACAAGGAAAAGATGCTCATGCCCTACGCGCCCAAGGGAGTCGAGGCGCTCAAGCCACACATGTACGACTCCAATCGGCCACCGCACTGGGTCGGCATGGATCTGTGGTCCTCGGCCATGTGTTTCAACACCGTGGAAGCTGGCAAGAAAAACCTGCCCAAGCCCACCAGCTGGGCTGACCTGACCAACCCAGTTTACAAAGGGCAAATCACCATGCCGCACCCGGCCAGTTCGGGTACGGGCTACCTGATGGTGTCGGCATGGCTGCAGATGATGGGCGAGCAAAAGGGCTGGGAGTACATGGATGCACTGCACCAGAACATCGGCGTCTACACCCACTCGGGCAGCAAGCCCTGCAAACAGGCCGGCGCCGGTGAATATGCACTCGGCCTGAGCTTCGAATACCGCGCGAACAAGACCAAAAAAGAGGGCGCCCCGATCGACATCGTGCTGCCGCGCGAAGGCCTCGGTTGGGATATGGAAGCCACGGCGATCCTGGCGGCAACGAAAAAGCCCGAAGCGGCCAAAGTGCTGGCCGATTGGGCCGCCTCACGCACGGCCAACGAGCTCTATGCCAAGAACTTCGCCGTGGTAGCCAGGCCAGGAGTGCAAGGCAAACTCGAATTCATCGAGGGCGATGTCGAGAAGCAGCTGGCCCGCAACGACTTTGCATGGGCTGCTGCGAACCGCGAGCGCATCCTCACCGAGTGGTCGCGCCGTTACGAAGGAAAGGCCGAGAAGCGCTGAGTCTCGCGGCATTGCTCTCCACCATCATGCGCATGGATGCTCATGCGATGGCGGGCGCCAGCGCCGCCGCGGCCGCTGCCGGCAACGCGCCTGCGCTGCTTCAAATTCGCGGCCTGAGCAAGCGCTACGGCCGCAGTCTGGTCGTCGACGCGGTCGATCTCGACATTGGGGAGCGCGAGTTCGTCTGCCTGCTCGGACCCTCGGGCTGCGGCAAGACGACCTTGCTGCGCATGCTCTGCGGCATCGAGCCCGTCAGCACAGGGCAGGTGCTGCTGCATGGCCGCGACATCACGCACGTGCCGCCAGCAGCGCGCGGATTTGGTGTGGTGTTCCAAAGCTATGCCCTGTTCCCCAACCTGACCGCGCTCGAGAATGTCGCCTATGGCTTGCGCGGCCTCGACCGGGCGCACCGGCGCGCACGCGCCGAGGAGATGCTCGAGCTCGTCGGCCTGGCTGGGTACGCCGAGCGATTTCCGGCGCAACTCTCCGGCGGGCAGCAGCAGCGCGTCGCGCTGGCCCGTGCACTCGCACCCAACCCAGGACTGCTGCTGCTCGACGAGCCGCTATCCGCGCTCGATGCCCAAGTCCGGCAGACCCTGCGCGCGGAGATCCGACGCATCCAGCGCACCCTGCGCATCCCGGTGGTCATGGTCACGCACGACCAGGATGAGGCGCTTTCCATGGCCGACCGTATCGTGCTGATGGAAGCGGGCCGGGTCAATCAACAAGCCACGCCCGCAGACCTGTATGTCCGGCCTGCCAACAGCTTTGCCGCACGCTTCATCGGCCGCATCAACCTCTGGCCGGTGACGCTGCTCACAGCCACGCAGGCACAGTGTGGCGAAGCCCGGCTGCAGCTGGCCGACGGCGGTGAACGGCCTGCTGGCAGCCGCGCCCTGCTGGGCATACGCCCCGAGCACGTGGAACTGTTGCCCTGGGACCCTGCGCGTGCGCGATGCCCCTCGCCGGAGCCGCTGCCGCCGAACCACTGGACCGGGCGAATTGAAAGCGTCACCTTTTGCGGGCCCCATCTTGCCGTTCGGGTCGGTGTGGCCGAATTGGGCTTGCAGCTCGATGTCGAATGCCCGACGCCTGCCGACGGACGTTGCTCCTGGCAGAACGGCGCGCTCTGCACCGTGCATCTGCCCGCGGCGGCGCTGCGCGTGCTGCCCGCCTGAGATGTGCATCGTGGACGCCTCGGACATACGCACGCCTTCGGCCTTTCTCGTGCCGCCTGCCGCCCGAGTCGAGCCGATGCTGCAAACCGGCCTCGCCCTGGTGCTGCTGATCGCCGGCTTGGCCTGTATCGCGCTGCCGGTTGCGAGCTTGCTCATGCGCAGTCTCTTCGACGCGCACGGACTATGGGTGGGCTTGGACAACTTTCGGCTTTGGTTGCAAACACCCAACCTCATCGATGCGACTTGGCGGAGCTTGCGCGTCGCTGCGGTGAGTGCGGCGCTCACGGTCCTGCTGGCTTATGGCTATGCCTATGCACTCACGATGACGCGGATGCCGGCTCAGCCACTGTTTCGGGCGCTGGCGCTGGTGCCGCTGCTCGCACCTTCCCTGCTGATGGCGATTAGTTTGGTCTACCTGTTTGGCAACCAGGGGCTGCTCAAGAGCTGGGTGGGTGGGCCCATCTACGGCGAGCGCGGCATCGTGCTCGGCTCGGTGCTTTGGACCTTCCCGCATGCTCTGCTGCTACTGACGACGACCTTGGCCATGCTGGACGCACGGCTGATCGACGCCGCACGCACGCTGGGGGCTACACCCTGGCGCATCTTTACGACGGTGGTATTGCCGGCCTCTCGGTACGGGCTGCTGATGGCCTTTGTCGTGGTGTTCGTGCTGGTGATCACCGACTTCGGCGTGCCCAAGGTGATCGGCGGGCAGGATGGCGTGCTCGCGACCGAGCTCTACAAGCAAGTGGTTGGGCAGCAGAACTTCGCCCTGGGGGCCGTGGTCAGCGTGATGTTGTTGCTGCCGGCGCTCGGCGCCTACTGGGTGGAACGCCACTTGCGTGCGCGGCAAAGCGCTGCGCTGGGCGCGCGCTCGGTCGCGTACCGGGCGCAGCCCGCTCCGCTGCGCGACCGCCTGTTCCTCGCCTATTGCAGCCTCGTCGGGCTGGCTCTGCTTGGCATGATCGCCGTGGCCGTCTTCGCGTCGCTCGCGACGTACTGGCCCTATGACCTGCGTCCGAGCTTCAAGCACTACGACTTCGACAACATGGATGGTGGCGGCTGGGTCAGCTATGGCAACTCGCTGCGCATGGCGCTTGCCGTCGCCATTTGGGGTAGTGCAGCGGCCTTCTTGACCGCCTGGACGGTCGAGAAAGCCCAAAGTGCGCGACTGCTGCGCGAAGGCGTCAATTTGCTGGCGACGGTTCCATTGGCGGTTCCAGGCCTGGCACTCGGACTGGGCTACGTGTTGTTCTTTAACGCGCCTGGAAACCCACTCGGCGGCATCTACGGCAGTTTGACCATCTTGGTGCTGAGCACGGTCGCCCACTACTTTTCCGTGCCCCATTTGACCTTGCTCTCGGCCCTGCGGCAGTTGGATCGCGAGTTCGATGCCGTCGCGGCGTCGATGGGTGTCCCTTTTTGGCGCACCTTGTGGCGCGTGCATGGACCGGTGTGCATTCCGGCCTTGATCGAGGTTGCAGGGTACTTTTTCGTCAACTCGATGACGACGGTCTCGGCGGTGGTGTTCCTCTATGCCCCGGCCACCCAATTGGCGTCGGTGGCGATGCTCAACATGGACGACGCGGGCGACATTGCCAGTGCTGCGGCGATGGCGGTGCTGATCTTCGCCACTGCGGCGGCGGTGCGGGCCATGTTCTGGCTGCTGCATCGCGGTGCCGTGGCCTACACCCAGCGCTGGCGTGCGCCAAACACCGCGGCAACCCGCGCGGCGGCGCCCGCTGACATTCCTGCGCCCTCTGCACAGTCATGACTTCTTTGCACTACGATCTGATCGTCGTTGGCGCCGGCATCGTCGGCCTCGCCCATGCACTCGAGGGGGCTCGGCGGGGGCTGCGCGTGGCCGTGGTCGACCGGCACGCCCAGTGCGTCGGTGCCTCGGTGCGCAACTTTGGCTTCGTGACCGTCACCGGACAGGGCGCAGGCGACACCTACCGCCGGGCTCGCGCTAGCCGCGAAGTCTGGGCCGAGGTCGCGCCGCAAGCAGGCATTCGGATCGAGCACCGCGGCTTGTGGCTGCTCGCGCGCGAGCCCGAAGCCTTGCCGGTGCTCGAGGCTTTCCTGAACACAGAAATGGGCGAGGACTGCCGTCTCTGTCGGCCGGCCGAAGCCGCGGCTGAGGCGCCCTGGCTGCGTACCGAACAGGCGCTCGCGGCGCTCTGGAGCCCGCACGAGCTGCGCGTCGAATCCCGTCAAGCGATCCCGATGCTGACGGCTTGGCTTCGGGGAGCACACGGCGTGCACTTCTACTGGGAGGAGGAGGCGCTGGAAGTGGCGCCGCCGCAGGTGCGCACCAGTGCACGCCTGCTTCATGCCGAACGCGTGGTGCTGTGCCCCGGGACGGAGCTTGGCGGGGTCGCCGCCCCGTGGCTGCGCGCACGCGGACTGTCCCTCGTCCGGCTGCAGATGCTTCGGGTGCGCGCAGAGACCGGCTTTCGCCTCGGCAGTGCGGTGATGAATGAGCTGAGCTTGGTGCGCTACCGCGGCTATTGCGAACTGCCCCAAGCAGCTGCCTTGCGCGAGGCGCTGCAACAGAGCGCCGCCGACTGCCTCGCGCACGGCGTGCACCTGATCGCGGTGCAAAGTGCCGATGGCACGCTCGTGGTGGGTGACTCGCACCACGCTGAAACCAGCGAATGCCCGTTTGCCAGCGAGGCGGTCGATGGCTTGATCCTCGCGCAGCTGCGATCGAGCCTACGGCTGCAGCGCCTGGAGGTCGTGGAGCGCTGGATCGGCCACTACCCGAGCGGGACGCAAGCCGATTGCTTGATCCTCGCGCCCGAGCCGGGCCTGCGGGTCGTGGTGGTGTCCAGCGGCACCGGCGCCAGCACGGCTTTTGGCATCGCTCAGGATGTGTTCGCCGCATGGTGAAGTCCGCCGCAGCTGCTGGTATCGCTCCACATCCATCATCAAAGAGATCTGAACATGAGCTTTCGATTCCTCAAGGCCGTGGTGTTCGACTGGGCCGGCACGGTTGTCGATTTCGGCAGCGTTGCGCCTATGGACGCCTTCGTCGCTCTCTTTGAAAGCGAAGGCTTGCCGCTGACGGTGGCTGAGGCCCGAGGCCCCATGGGCCTGCCAAAGTGGTCACACATCGAGGCGCTGCTGTCGCTGCCGCACGTGGCGACTGCATGGGCGCAACACCATGGCCGCGCCGCCACGGCGGCTGACGTCGACCGCTTGCTCGCGCGCTTCGAGCCGATGAACCTCGCCTCGATCGCCACGCACTCAGCCCTGGTGCCCGGAGCGGCCGAGACGGTTGCGGCCATCCGCGCGGCCGGCTTGCGCGTGGGCTCGACCACTGGCTACACCCGCCCCATCATGGACGTGCTGCAGCCACTGGCTGCCAGCCAAGGTTTCGCGCCCGAGCATGTGGTTTGCGCGGGCGACCTGCTCGACAGTCGCCCCAGTCCATTGGGTCTTTATGCGAACATGGTGGCGCTTGGCGTGTGGCCGGCCCACGCGGTCGTGAAGGTGGACGACACCGTCCCGGGCCTGCTCGAGGGCTCGAACGCCGGGAGCTGGACCGTGGCCGTGCTCGCCAGCGGCAATGCCTGCGGGCTGCAGGCGGAGCAATGGGTGGCACTGTCGGAGCCCGAGCGCGCGGCACACCGTGCGCAGGCGCAGCGGAATCTTGCGGCCGCCGAGCCGGACTTCTGCATCGACACCGTGGCCGATCTGCTGCCTGTGCTACGCGAGATCGATGCGCGGCTGGCACAGGGCGGGCGGCCGCGCGCGGGGGCCGTGCGGTGATGGTGGCCCTCGCACCGCATGCGCCCGGCATCGGCCGTATGCGCCCAGGCAGAGGCGCAGCTGTCCGCCCCTCATCGGACACCGACCCGATCCCTCTCGCTGCGGTGCTCGATCGTCTGAACGCCGCACCTCTGCGCCCGCGTGAGGCGCTGCTGTTGCGCGGAAAGCCCGTGGGCTCGGTCGAGGTCGGGCTGTTCGAGCAACTCATCGGGGTGCTACCGGCCGACTTTCCGCTCTGGCGCATGAAGGCCGCGTGGAACCTCGACGGCGACGACACGGACCTCGCCACCCTGGCGGACACGCTGCGCGCGCAAGGGCTGTGCGGACCCTGGCGCCAGGAATTTCTGGCCGTGCGCGATGCGAGGGGACAGCGCCTGGGTCGCATCGAGCGTGGCACGGCACGCGTGCTGGGTTTGCCCACGCAGGCTGTCCACCTGATCGGCCGCACCCAAGCAGGGGATATCTGGGTGCAGCAGCGCGCACACACCAAAGCCGAAGACCCCGGGCTGTGGGATACGCTCGTCGGCGGTCTGGTGGCCGATGGCGAGACCGCGCTCGAAGCGCTCGCTCGGGAGACCAAGGAGGAGGCCGGGCTCGCACTCGCCGAGCTCGGGCCGCTGCACCGCGGCCCGTCGCTGCAGGTTCGCTGCCCGACCCGCGACGCAAGCGGTCGCGGCTGGCGAGACGAACAGCTCGACGCCCTCATCGCCACCGTGCCCGAGCGCCTCCAGCCGGTGAACCGCGACGGCGAAGTGGCTGCCTTTGCGCTCCTGTGCCCGACCGAACTGCGGCATTGGCTGCTCGCCGGGCGCTTCACCGCCGATGCGACCGCCCTGCTCGGGCTGACGATCTTTCCCGAACGCTCTCTTTGTCATCGCTTGACCTGAGGCATTGGCGCTGGGGTGGGCGGGAAAAAGGTGTTCGAGGACGTTTCAGCGCATCGGGCGCCCCGCACGACGGGACCGGTCCTGCCCAGTGGTAGGCTCGGCCCATGGCCAAGGACAAGACGATTTACACCTGCAGCGAATGCGGCGGCAGCAGCCCGAAGTGGCTGGGCAAGTGCCCGCATTGTGGCGCGTGGAACACGCTGATCGAATCGGTGGCCGAAGCCGCAGCACCGGCGAAGAACCGCTTTGCGGCGCTCGCGCCGAGCGCGCAGCTCATGCCTTTGGCGGCGATCGAAGCGGCGGAAGTGGCGCGCACGCCCACCGGCCACGAGGAACTCGACCGCGTGCTCGGCGGCGGCATGGTCGAAGGCGCGGTGGTGCTCATCGGCGGCGACCCGGGCATCGGCAAATCGACGCTGCTGCTGCAGGCGCTCGATGCGCTGCAGCGCGGTGGCCTGCGCACGCTCTACGTCACCGGCGAGGAAAGCGGCGCGCAGGTGGCGCTGCGCGCGCGGCGGCTGGGCATCGAGGGCTCGCAGGTGGCGGTGCTGGCCGAAACGTCGCTGGAGAGCATCCTTGCCACGCTCGAAGCCGAGCGGCCCGCGGTGGCGGTGATCGACTCGATCCAGACGGTGTATTCCGAGCAACTGAGTTCAGCGCCGGGTTCGGTGGCGCAGGTGCGCGAGTGCGCGGCGCACCTCACGCGCTTTGCCAAGGCTTCGGGCGTGGACGGCAGCGGCGGCACCGCGATCGTACTCGTCGGCCATGTGACCAAGGAAGGCGCACTGGCCGGCCCGCGCGTGCTCGAGCACATGGTGGACACGGTGCTGTATTTCGAGGGCGACACGCACAGCAGCTTCCGGCTGGTGCGCGCGATCAAAAACCGCTTTGGCGCCGTCAACGAAATCGGCGTTTTCGCCATGACGGACAAAGGGCTCAAAGGGGTGAGCAACCCGAGCGCGATCTTCCTCTCGCAGCACGCCGAGCCGGTCGCCGGCAGCTGCGTGATGGTGACGCTCGAGGGCACGCGGCCGCTGTTGGTGGAAATCCAGGCGCTGGTCGATGGCGGCGGCCCGAGCCCGCGGCGGCTCTCAGTCGGCCTCGAGCGCGACCGGCTCGCGATGCTGCTCGCGGTGCTGCACCGGCACGCGGGCGTGGCCTGCGCCGACCAGGATGTGTTCGTCAACGCGGTCGGCGGCGTGCGCATCAGCGAACCCGCAGCCGACCTGGCGGTGATGCTGGCCATCACCTCCAGCCTGCGCGGCAAGCCGCTGCCCAAAGGCTTTCTGGCCTTTGGCGAGGTGGGCCTCGCGGGCGAGGTGCGGCCCGCGCCGCGCGGTCAGGAGCGGCTGCGCGAGGCGGCCAAGCTCGGCTTTTCGGTCGCGGTCGTGCCCAAAGCCAACGCGCCCAAGCGGCGGGATGCTGCCTTCGAAGGCCTCACCATCCACCCGGTCGAGCGCGTGGATGAAGCCATGGCGCTGGTGCGCTCGCTGGGGCCGGGCTGAAGGCGGCGCGCGCCGGTATGATCCGCAGCCCCGCACCGCCCGCCCCTGGACTGCCGCCCGGATGAAAGACCGCCTCAACCCCGCCCAACAACAGGCCGTGGACCACATCCACGGGCCTTGCCTGGTGCTTGCGGGGGCGGGTTCGGGCAAGACGCGGGTCATCACGCACAAGATCGCGCGGCTGATCCGCGCGGAGCTCGAGCCGCAGCGCATCGCAGCCATCACCTTCACCAATAAGGCGGCGGCCGAGATGCGCGAGCGCGCGGGCGCGCTCATCGGGCGCGAGGCGAAAAAGGTGCTGGTGTGCACCTTTCACGCGCTGGGGGTGCGCATCCTGCGCGAAGACGGCGCAGCGCTGGGGCTCAAGCCACAGTTCAGCATCCTCGACGCCGACGATGTGGTGGGCATCCTCAAAGATTGCGGCGGCACGACCGACACGGCCACCGCGCGGCGCTGGGCCTGGGGCATCAGCCGCTGGAAGAACGAAGGACTGAACGCACAGCACGCCTTGCAAAAGGCTTCTGACGAGAGTGAGCGCCAACTGGCGCTTTTGATGGCGCGCTACGAGGAGCGGCTGGCCGCCTACCAGAGCATCGATTTCGACGACCTGATCGGCTGGCCGCTCAAGCTGCTGCGCGAGCACGCGACGGTGCGACAGAAATGGCAGGCGGCGCTGGGTCATGTGCTGGTGGACGAATACCAGGACACGAACGCGAGCCAGTACGAGCTGCTCAAGCTGCTGGTGGGCCACCCCGAACGGGCCGACGCTCGTTTCACCGCCGTGGGCGACGACGACCAGAGCATCTACGGCTGGCGCGGCGCAACGCTGGACAACCTCAAGAAGCTGCCGCAGGACTTTCCCGCGCTCAAGGTCATCAAGCTCGAACAGAACTACCGCTCGACCAGCGCGATCCTGCGCGCGGCCAACCACGTCATCGGCCCCAACCCCAAGCTGTTTCCGAAGACGCTGTATTCCGAGCTGGGCGAGGGCGAACCGGTGCGCGTGGTCGATGCCGACACCGAGGAGCATGAGGCCGAGCGGGCGGTGGCGCGCATCCTCTCGCTGCGCGAAACCTCGCCGCACCGCGACTGGCGCGACTTCGCCATCCTCTACCGCGCCAACCACATGGCCAAGCCTTTCGAAAAGGCGCTGCGCCGCGCGAATATTCCGTACAAGGTGTCGGGCGGCACGAGCTTTTTCGACCGCGCCGAAATCCGCGACCTGTGCGCCTGGTTCCGCCTGTGGGCCAACGAGGACGACGACCCCGCCTTTCTGCGCGCGGCCACGACACCGAAGCGCGGCATCGGCCACCAGACGCTCGCCACCCTGGGCGAGTTCGCCAGCCGCTACCGGCTGAGCCTGTTTGGCGCGCTGTTTTCGGGCAGCCTGGCCAGCGTGCTGTCGCCGCGCACGGTCGCCACGCTGCACGACTTCGGCCGCACCGTCAACGAGCTGCAGTACCGCGCGCGCCACACGGTCGGGGCCGAAGCCGCGCGGCGTTTCCTCGACGACTGGCTGCAGGCCATCGGCTACGAGCGCTACCTCTACGACAGCGAGGACAGCGAGGCGGTCGCCGCGGCGCGCTGGGGCAACGTCATCGACTTCTGCGACTGGATGGCCAAGCGCTGCGGCGGCGAAATCGACGACGAGGCCGGCGTGCACCTGGCCAGCGAAGCCAAGTCGGTGCTGGAGGTGGCGCAGACCCTGGCGCTCATCTCCACGCTCTCCGAGCGCGAGCAGGACCGCGACGTGGTCACGCTCTCGACCCTGCACGCGGCCAAGGGCCTGGAGTGGCCGCATGTGCAGCTCGTCGGCGTCAACGAAGGGCTGCTGCCCTTCAAACCCGGCGACGCCGCCGAGGCCGAGCCCGACAGCGCCGCCGCGCTCGACCACGCCCAACGCTTGCAGGAAGAACGCCGCCTCATGTATGTGGGCATCACGCGCGCGCAACGCACGCTCACCGTGAGCTACACGCGCCGACGCAAGAAAGGCCGCGAGAGCGTACCCGTGGCGCCCAGCCGCTTCATCGCCGAAATGGCGCTCGACGCGAAGACCTCGCGCGAGGACCCGCGTGAGAAACTCAAAGCCTTGCGCGCCGAGTTCGCGCGCCGCGCCCAAGCGAGCCAAACGCCATGAATGCGCTCTACAAACGCCTGCGAATTGCTACGTTCTTAATAGCTATATCGCTCGATTTCACGCTGGCATACGGCCAAAATCAGCCTCAACCCGGCCCCGATGACGCCGCAGCCGCCTGCGCCGACCCCCGGGCGCTGAGCGCCGCGCATTTTTACGGCCGCTGGGATGTCTATTGGCTCGACGCCCCCGGCGCGCAAGCCCCGGCGACGCCCGCGGCCGAGTTGCGCCTCGGGCCCAACCCGGAGCACCCCGACAGCGTGCGCGGCACGCTGCACGCCGGCGGCGAAACCGCCTGGATCGCGGGCGACGTCGACGAGGACGGCGACTTTGCGCTCGAGCAATCCGCCGACGGAACCCACATCGACGCCACCTGGATCGGCCCCTTCACCGAGGGCAGCTGCGCGCACGAAGCCCGCGGCATCTGGACCCGCGCGGCCGACGGCCTCCAGCGTCCGTACCTGCTGCGTCAGCGGCGCGCCTGGTAGACGTCAACGCGCAACGCACCCACGGCCCCGCCATGTCTGCACCGGCTGCCCCGTCGTTCTCGGCCACCCTCTTGGCCACCTTGCCGGCCGCCTTCTCGGCAACCCGCGGGCTCGCGCGCGCCGGCCTGCTCGCGGCCGCCGGCGTCGCGTCCTTTGCGGCGGCGGCCGAGCCCGCGTCGAGCTGGACCGCCTGCGCCGCGCTGGCCCAGGACGCCGAGCGCCTTGCCTGCTACGACGCCTGGGCGCAGGCGCAACGGCAGGACCTCGCGCAAGCCGCTCCTGCAACCGCGCCGGCCTCGGCCAGCGCACCTCCTTCGACCGGCGCCGCGCCCAGCCCCGCGCCCGCCGTGGCCCGGGCGGGCGCAGACGGCTCGCAGACCGAGCCACCGGCGCTGGTCGTGCGGCTCGTCCCCGGCGAAGGCTGCCGCAACCCGGCGTATTCGGAGCTGTCGCGCTTCTGGGAGCTCGAAGCCGGCAGCAGCTGCGATACCTTCGGTTTGCGCGGCTACCGGCCGGTGAGCCTGTCGGTGATTGCGTCCGATTCGGTCAACACCCAGCCGACTTCGGGCAACCCGCTCAACAACGCCGCCACGCCGCTGCCCTACCGCCGCAGTGAGATGCGCATCCAGCTCTCGGTGCGCACCAAGCTCGCGCAGGGCCTGTTGACGCATGGCGAGACGACGCGGCGGGATTCGCTCTGGTTTGCCTACACGCAGCAGTCCTACTGGCAGTTGTTCAACGGGCCGCTGTCGCGCCCATTTCGCAACACCGATCACGAGCCCGAGCTGATCTATGTCTACCCCCTGGACGCGCCATTGCCGCGCGGCTGGCGGCTGCGCTACGGCGGCGTGGGCGTGGTGCATCAGTCCAACGGCCAGAGCCTGCCGCTGTCACGCAGCTGGAACCGCGTCTACCTCATGGCCGGAGCCGAGCTGGAAAACCGCTGGCGCGTGCAACTGCGGGGCTGGCAGCGCCTGCCCGAGCCGCGCGAAACCGACGACAACCCCGACATCGCCGACGACATCGGCCGCGGCGAGCTGCAAGTCCATTGGAACGCCGACGCGCGCAACGGCTTTGGCCTCACGCTGCGCCATTCGCTGCGCACGACGGCGCACGGCTCCACGCGGCTCGAGTGGCTGCACCGCGTCGGCGCCGAAGACAGCCGGCTGCGCTTTCATGTACAGCTCTTCAGCGGCTACGGCGACAGCCTGCTCGACTTCAACCGCCGCCGCACCGTGCTCTCGGTGGGCATGAGCCTGGTGGATTTTTAAGGCAACGCTGAATGAGTTCCTGCGATGGCGCGCGCCCGTCCGCGGGATGGGATGCGAGGCGCAAACCGCAGCCATAGCCGAAGCTATGGCGAGGATTTGCTCTCGACGCAGACCGCCGGCGGGCGGGATGCGCGACGCGCAAGGGACTGGTTCAGCGTTGCCAGAACCCCGGGAAAAGCATTGCGCACGGTTCGAGCTTGCACGCACAATCTGATCCAACGCGGTTTTTTTAGGGACGCTCGATGATCTACAAATTCAAATCCTCCGCCAGCGGCGACGTCATCATGCTCAAGCCCAACGCCGAGCAGGTGCTCGCGCTCATCGGCAAGACGCCGTCGCCGCAAGGCATCATCACGGTCGAACAGTTGCCCGCGGCGATCGCTGCGCTCGAGGCCGCGTTGGCCAACCCCGAGCTCGCGACTCAGGAGTCGCCCGCGACGGACGAAGGCACGCCCAAGGACAGCGCCGAGCGCGCCGACCCGGTGCTGCTGCGTCAGCGCATCGTGCCCTTCCTCGATTTGCTGCGCCGCAGCCTCGAGGCCGAAGCCCCGGTCGTCTGGGGCGTTTGATTTCTTAAACCCTCCATCCTTCCAAACATGAAGCTCCTCACTGCACCATCCCGCTCCCGCCTCCAACCCCGCATGACGCAGCGCGCGCTCGCGCTCGGCTTTGCCGCGTTGCTGCCGCTCGTGGCCCAAGCGCAAAACCCCGATGAAGCCTTGCAGGATGAAGCGCGCAAAGTCGCCATGAGCCTGCCGCCCAAGCTGCTCGCCGCTCTGCTGGCCGAAATCAAGCAGTCCGGCCCCGAGGGGGCGATTCCGGTCTGCCGCGACTTGGCACCCAAGATGGCCGCTGAAGCGATGGAAAAAACCGGTTGGAAGATCCGCCGCGTCAGCCTCAAGACCCGCAACGAGCAGCGCGCCACCCCCGACGCCTGGGAGCGCGCGGCGCTCGAAGAGTTCGAACGTCGCGCTGCAGCCGGCACGCCGGCCGGCGAACTCGAAAAAGGCGAACGCGTGGGCAACGAATACCGTTACGTCAAAGCGCTGCCCACGCAAAAGCTCTGCCTGCAGTGCCACGGCCCGGTCGAGTCACTCAGCCCCGCCGTGCGCGAAACCCTGGCCAAGTACTACCCCAACGACCACGGCACCGGCTTCAGCGAAGGCCAAATCCGCGGCGCCGTGAGCGTACGCAAGCCGCTTTGAGGCAACGCTGAACCAGTCCCTCGCGCGCCGCGCAGGGCGCATTCAGCGCGGCATTACCGGTAGCTGCGCGCGTCCTCGATGACCTTGCCGTCGTTGGGCAGGCTGCCGGGCGCGAGCACTTCGACCTCGCCGCGTAGCTTGGTCACGTCGCGGATGGCCTCGGCCACGCGGGGCACCAGGCTGTCGGGGCCGCTGCAGGCGGTCTCGACCTGCAGCGTCATGGTGTCGTTGGCCATTTCACCGCGCACCACGAGGCGGGCGCGCAGGATTTCGGGAAAGCGCCGCGCAATCTCGGCCACCTGCGAGGGGTGGACGAACATGCCGCGCACCTTGGTGGTCTGGTCGGCCCGGCCCATCCAGCCCCGGATGCGCAGATTGGTGCGGCCGGTGGGGCAGGTGCCGGGCAGCACGGCGGAGAGGTCGCCGGTGCCAAAGCGGATCAGCGGATAGTCCGGGTTGAGCGTGGTCACGACCACCTCGCCGACCTCGCCCTCGGGCACGGGGTCGCCGGTGCCGGGGCGCACGATCTCGACGATCACCCCTTCGTCGACCACCAGCCCTTCGCGCGCGGCGGTTTCATAGGCGATGAGCCCGAGGTCGGCGGTGGCGTAGCACTGGTAGCCGGTGACGCCGCGCTCTGCGAACCAGTCGCGCAAGCTCGGCGGAAAGGCCTCGCCGCCGAACATGGCCTTCTTCACGCTGGGCAGCGCCACGCCGAGTTCGGCGGCCTTTTCCAGAATGATGCGCAAAAAGCTCGGCGTGCCGATGTAGCCCGCGGGTTTGAGCTGCGCCATCGCCTGCACCTGCTGCTCGGTCTGGCCGGTGCCGCCGGGAAACACCGTGCAGCCCAGCGCGTGGGCGCCGGTTTCCATCATCGAACCCGCGGGCACGAAGTGGTAGCTGAAGCTGTTGTGGATGAGTTCACCGCGCCGAAAACCCGCCGCGAAGATGGCGCGCGCCATGCGCCAATAGTCGGCCCCGCGGCCCTCGGGCTCATAGATCGGGCCGGGGCTGGCGAACACCCGCGGCATCGCCGGCCCGAAGCCGATCGTGGCGAAGCCGCCGAACACGTCGCCCCCGGCCTCGCGCGCCGCAGCCTGCGCCTCGAGCAGTTCATGCTTGCGCACCACCGGCAGCTTCGCCAGCGCCTCGCGCGAGCGGATCGCCGACGGGTCCACCCCGCGCAGCGCCGCCGCAAAAGCCCCCGCGCGCTGCTGTGCATGGGCGATTTGCGCGGGCAGCGCGGCCATGAGCGCGGCCTCGCGCCGTTCGGGGTCGCGGGTTTCGAGCGCGTCGAAAAATTCACTCATCACGGCGGGTTCCTGAGATTACAGTTTTGATAGCGCTCAGCGTCCATTTCACGCTGGGGAACGGCCAAAATCATCGAAATTCAGGCCAGCCAACGCTTGCGGCGCTTGTAGCTCTTGACGTCGCGGAAGCTCTTGCGCTCACCGCCGCCCATGCCGAGGTAGAACTCCTTGACGTCCTCGTTGTTCGCCAGATCCACGGCGGGGCCGTCCATCACCACGCGGCCCGACTCCATGATGTAGCCATAGTCCGCGTAGCGCAGCGCCATGTTGGTGTTCTGCTCGGCCAGCAAGAAGGTGACCTTTTCCTTGTCGTTGAGGTCTTTGACGATGTTGAACACCTCTTCGACGATCTGCGGCGCCAGGCCCATCGAGGGCTCGTCGAGCAGCACCACGCTGGGGTTGGCCATGAGCGCGCGGCCGATGGCGCACATTTGCTGCTCGCCGCCCGAGGTGTAGGCGGCCTGGCTGGTGCGGCGGGTCTTGAGGCGCGGGAAGTAGGTGTAGACCTTCTCGAGGTTGCGCGCGATCTCGGCCTTGTCGTGGCGGGTGTAGGCGCCGGTCAGCAGGTTTTCTTCGATCGTGAGGTGGGCGAAGCAGTGCCGGCCCTCCATCACCTGCACCACGCCGCGCTTGACCAGGTCCGCCGGTGTGAGGTTTTCGATGCGCTCACCGCGCAGCTCGATGCTGCCCTTGGTGACCTCGCCGCGCTCGCCCTTGAGCAGGTTGGAGATCGCGCGCAGCGTCGTGGTCTTGCCCGCGCCGTTGCCGCCAAGCAGCGCAACGATACCGCCTTCGGGCACCTGCAGCGACACGCCCTTGAGCACCAGGATCACATGGTTGTAGATGACCTCGATGCCGTTGACGTTGAGAACGATGGATGGTGTTTGCATGGGCTTGCCTTTCGGACCAGGTGCAAGGCCTCGACCGCGCGCCGCGCACGGCGCCCGAGGGCTTGCAGCTGCGGGCTCTCCCGCGGGGAGCCCGCGCCCGCCCGGCCCTTGCTTCGGGCCCGGCAGGCTGGAGGCGAGGCCGGTTAGGGTTACTTGTCGCAGTCGGACGCAGCGCGACGCTGAATCTTCTTTTCCGCCGCGTACTTGTCGGCCGCAGCGCGCACCATCGGCTTCAAGATCTGCTCATCCGCCTGATACCAGTCGGAACTCCAGACGAACTTGGTGCCATCCCAGGTGTGGATGCGCGCCCAGGCCGCGCCCATGTGGTCTTGGCAGCTCGTGGAAATCGGCCGCATCACGCCTTTGAAGCCCAGTGCGTCGAGCTTGGCCTGCGTGAGGTTGAGGTTTTCGTAGCCCCAGCGCGCCTGCTCACCGGTCATGACCTTGCCTTTGCCGAAGCGCTCTTGTGCGGCGCGCACGCCTTCGACGGCGAACATCGCGCTCATGAGGCCACGCATGTAGAGCACGTCGCCCACCTCCTCCTTCGGTCCGGTGCCTTGGCCCTTGGCATGCAGCTTTTCAAGGATTTCCTTGACCACTGGGGCGTTCTTCTCGGCACCGTGCTGCATCATCACGGCGTTGTAGCCTTTGGCGCCCATGCCCACGTCTTTCACGTCGGGCTCCGCGCCGGCCCACCACACGCCGTACATCTTCTCGCGCGGGTAACCCGTGGCCTGCGCCTCCTTGAGGGCGGTGGAGTTCATCACGCCCCAGCCCCAGAGGAGCACGTAGTCGGGACGGCTCTGGCGGATCTTGAGCCAGGTGGCCTTCTGCTCCACGCCCGGGTGGGTCACCGGCAGCAGTTCGAGCTCGAAGCCGTGCATCTTCGCGCGCTCCTGCAGCAGCGGGATCGGCTCTTTGCCAAACGGGCTGTCGTGATAGACCAGCGCGATCTTCTTGCCTTTGAGCTTGTCGAAGCCACCCTCTTTCTTGGCAATGTGCTGGATCAGCACATCGGCAGCGACCCAGTAGGTACCCGCAATCGGGAAGTTCCACTTGAAGACCCCGCCATCCTGCGACTCGCTGCGGCCGTAGCCCGCGGTGATCAGCGGAATCTTGTCGACAGGTGCTTTTTCCGTCAGCGCGAAGGTGACGCCGGTCGAGAGCGGCTGGAACACCGTGGCGCCGCCGTTCTTACCCTTGAGGCGCTCGTAGCACTCGACGCCGCGGTCGGTGGCATAGCCGGTTTCGCACTCTTCAAACGACACCTTCACGCCGTTGATGCCGCCGCGCGCGTTGGTGAGCTTGAGGTAGTCGATGTAGCCATTGGCGAACGGCACCCCGTTGGGCGCGTAGGCGCCCGTGCGGTAGACGAGCGCCGGGAAGAACTGTTCCTTCGCCTGCGCGAAGGCGGCGGTCGAGCCCAGCGCCGCCGAGAATCCAGCGGCGGCGATGGCCGTGGCGAGAGCGAGTTGACGAAGCTTCATGGTGTGTCTCCTGTTGAGTGGTTGAAGCGCGGGGGAAACCGAAATCAATGCGGGAAGGGCCACAGCCGCAGCTTCTGCTTGCCCGTGGACCAGAGCTTGGCGAGGCCATGCGGCTCGACGATGAGAAACCAGACGATGAGCGCGCCAAACACCATGAGTTCGACATGCGACACCAGCGCCGTGTCGACCTGCCAACCCACCAGCGAGCCCAGCCAGGGCAGGAACTGGTTCAGAAAGATCGGCAGCACGACGATGAAGGCCGCGCCGAAAAAGCTGCCCATGATCGAGCCCATGCCGCCGATGATGACCATGAACAGCAACTGGAACGAACGGTCGACCGAAAACGCCGCCGGCTCCCAGGAGCCCAGGTGCACGAAGCCCCAGAGCGCACCGGCCACGCCGACGATGAAGGAGCTGACCGCAAACGCGCTGAGCTTGGCGTACATCGGCCGGATGCCGATGACCGCCGCCGCCACGTCCATGTCGCGAATGGCCATCCACTCGCGGCCCATGGCGCTGCGCACCAGGTTCTTGGCCGCCAGACCGAACAGCACCAGCAGCGTGAGGCAGAACACGTATTTCTGCACCGGCGTCTCGATCGGCAGGCCAAACACCTGCAGGTTCGACACCGACACCGAGCCCGAGGAGTTGTTGTTGGTGAACCAGCCGATGCGCAAAAACGCCCAGTCGCAGAAGAACTGCGCAGCGAGCGTCGCCACCGCCAGATACAAGCCCTTGACGCGCAGGCTCGGGATGCCAAAGAACATGCCCACCAGGGTGGCGAAGAAACCGCCCGACAGCAAGGCCACGATCAAAGGCATGCCGTCGATGCGGATGTAGGTGTTGTAGGCCATGTAGGCCCCCACCGCCATGAAGGCCCCCGAACCCAGCGAAATCTGGCCGCAGTAGCCCACCAGGATGTTCACCCCGAGCGCAGCAAGCGACAGGATGACGAAGGGAATCAGAATCGCGCGAAACAGATATTCATCGACGAGGAAGGGCACGCCGATGAAAGCAAACGCCACGAGCGCCAGGATGGCCCAGCGGTCCTGTGCGATCGGAAAGATCTGCATGTCGGCCGCATAGGAGGTTTTGAACTGGCCGTTTTCTCTGTAGAACATCGAGGGTCCTCAAACAACTTTTGGGGCTACGACACGTGGCGCTGAACGATCACCGACATGCGGGTTTCACACGCGGTCAATGATTTTTTCGCCGAACAAGCCCTGCGGGCGGAACAGCAGGAACACCAGCGCCAGCACATAGGCAAACCAGATCTCGATGCCGCCGCCGACATAGGGGCCGAGATAAACCTCCGAGAGCTTCTCGCCCACGCCGATGATGAGCCCGCCGATGATCGCGCCCGGGACCGAGGTGAGTCCGCCGAGGATGATCACCGGCAGCGCCCGCAGCGCGACCGTCGCCAGTGAGAACTGCACGCCGAGCTTGGAGCCCCAGATCATCCCGGCCACCAGCGCCACGATGCCAGCGACCGACCACACGATGACCCAGATGCGGTTGAGCGGAATGCCGATCGACTGCGCGGCCTGGTGGTCGTCGGCCACGGCCCGTAGCGCCCGGCCGGTGGCGGTCTTCTGGAAAAACAGCGAGAGCGCCACGACGAGTGCGGCCGCGATCAGCGCGGCAATCAGGTCTTCCTTGTTGACGAGAATGCCGCCCTGGTAAACCGATTCGAGCAGGAACACCGGGTCCTTGGGCATGCCGATGTCGATCTGGTAGATGTCGCTGCCAAACAGCGTCTGCCCGAGCCCCTCGATGAAATAGGTGATACCGAGCGTCGCCATCAGCAGCGTCGTGCCCTCTTGGTTCACCAGATGCCGCAGCGCCAGCCGCTCGATGAGCCAGGCCATGGCGAACATGATGACTGCGGCGATGCCAAACGCCAGCAGGTCGCTGAGCGCCTTGTACGGCAGGCCCGTCCAGGCGGGAATCCACTCGGCAAAGCGCGCCATCGCCAACGCGGCAAACAGCACCATCGCGCCCTGGGCGAAGTTGAACACGCCGCTGGCTTTGAAGATCAGCACGAAGCCCAGCGCCACCAGCGAATACAGCATGCCCGACATCAGGCCGCCGAGCAGGGTTTCCAGAAAGAATGCCATCGATCTTCCTCGCGTTCAGTGGGTGGTGCCGAGGTAGGCGCGGATGACCTCCTCGTTGTGACGCACTTCGTCGGGCGTGCCGTCACCGATCTTCTTGCCGTAGTCGAGCACGACCACCCGGTCCGAGATGTCCATCACCACGCCCATGTCGTGCTCGATGAGCACGATGGTGGTGCCGAACTCGTCGTTGACGTCGAGGATGAAGCGGCTCATGTCCTGCTTTTCCTCGACGTTCATGCCCGCCATCGGCTCGTCGAGCAGCAACATCTGTGGCTCCATCGCCAGCGCGCGGCCCAGGTCGACGCGCTTTTGCAGGCCGTAGGGCAACTGGCCCACCGGCGTCTTGCGGTACGCCTGGATTTCGAGAAAGTCGATGATGTGCTCGACGAACTCGCGGTGGCGGATCTCCTCGCGCTCGGCCGGGCCGATGCGCAGCGCCTGCAAGAACAGGTTGCTTTTGATCTTGAGGTTGCGCCCGGTCATGATGTTGTCGATGACGCTCATGCCCTTGAACAGCGCGAGGTTCTGGAAGGTGCGCGCAATGCCCATCTCAGCGACTTGGCGCGAGTTCATGTGGTCGAAGGTCTTGCCGCGAAAGGTGATGGTGCCCTCCGACGGCGTGTAGACGCCGTTGATGCAGTTGAGCATCGAACTCTTGCCCGCGCCGTTGGGACCGATGATGGAGCGGATCTCGTGCTCGCGGACGTTGAAGGAGATGTCGGTCAGCGCCTTGACGCCGCCAAAGCGCAGGCTGATGTTCTGCACATCGAGGATGACGTCGCCGATTTTCTTGCTCATGATGCGTGCGTCGTTGGGTCTCAGGCGGCGGCCTTCACCGGCGCAAAGGTGCGCGTATCGACGATCTTGAGCGTGGCACTGACCTTGCCCGTGCGACCGTCCTCGAACTTCACCGCGGTTTCGATGTATTGCTCGGTCTTGCCGCCGTAGAGCGCGTCGACCAGCGGCTGGTATTTCTCGGCAATGAAGCCGCGGCGGACCTTGTTGGTGCGCGTGAGTTCGCCGTCGTCGGCGTCGAGCTCCTTGTGCAGGATGAGGAAGCGGCTGATCTGGCTGCCCGCGAGCAAGGCGTCTTGCGCGAGGTCGGCGTTGACCTTCTCCACACACTCCTTGACCATTTCATATACCTCGGGTTTTTGCGCGAGGTCGGTGTAGCCGGCGTAGGGCAGGTTGCGGCGCTCGGCCCAGTTGCCCACGGCGTCGAAGTCGATGTTGACCATCACGCAGACCTTCTCGCGCCGGTCGCCGTAGGCGACGACCTCCTTGATCTGCGGGAAGAACTTGAGCTTGTTCTCCACGTACTTGGGCGCGAACATCGCGCCGTCGAAGGCGCCACCCTGCAAGCGGCCCACGTCCTTGACGCGGTCGATGATCTTCAAGTGGCCGTGCGCGTCGATGAAGCCCGCGTCGCTGGTGTGGTACCAGCCATCGTTGGTCAGCACCTCGGCAGTGGCTTCGGGGTTCTTGTAGTAGCCCTTGAGCAGACCCGGCGACTTCACCAGGATCTCGCCGTTCTCGGCCACCTTGATCTCCACGCCGCGGCAGGGCACGCCCACGGTGTCGGCGCGCGCCTCGTGGTCGGGCTGCAGGCAGACGAACACCGCGGTCTCGGTCGAGCCATAGAGCTGCTTGAGGTTGATACCGATGCTGCGGTAGAACAAAAACAAATCCGGGCCGATCGCCTCACCCGCGGTGTAGGCCACCCGCACACGGCTCATGCCCAGGTTGTTGCGCAAGGGGCCATAGATGACGAAGTCCCCCAGCGCGTAGAGCAGCCGGTCTGCCAGGCCGAGCGGTTTGCCGTCCATGCGGTCGGGCCCCACGCGTCGGGCCACGTCCATGAAACGGTGGAACAGCCAGCGCTTGAAGCGCCCTGCATCTTCCATGCGGATCATCACGTTGGTGAGCAGCCCCTCGAACACCCGCGGCGGCGCGAAGTAGTAGGTTGGGCCGATCTCCTTCATGTCGATCGTGACGGTCGCTGCCGATTCGGGGCAGTTCACCTTGTAGCCGCACACCAGCCACTGCGCATACGAAAAAATGTTCTGGCCGATCCAGGCCATCGGGAGGTAGGCGAGCACGTCCTCCTCGCTCGTGAGGCGGTCGAACTCGGCGCCGGCCTGCGCCCGGTCGATCAGGGTCGCATGCGTGTGCACCACGCCCTTGGGGTTCCCGGTCGTGCCGGAAGTGAAGAACATCGCCGCCACGTCCTCGGGCCGCCCTTGCTCGACTTGTTCTTCGAAGAAATCGGGATGCTGCGCGGCATAAACCTGCCCAGCGGCGAGCAGTTCGTCGATGGAGCCGAGCCCGTCCTCGACATAGTTGCGCAGGCCCCGCGGATCGTCGTAGTAAATGTGCGTCAGGCCCGGCACGCGCTCGCGGACCTCGAGCATCTTGTCGACCTGCTCCTGGTCTTCGACGATGGCAAAGCGGATTTCGGCGTTGGTGAGCGGAAAGACGAATTCGGCAGCCACGGCATCCTGATACAGCGGCACCGGAATTGCACCGAGCGACTGGGCCGCGATCATCGCGGCGTAGAGACGCGGCCGGTTCGATCCGACGATGGCCACATGTTCGCCACGCGTCAGCCCGGCCTGGTGCAAACCGCAGGCCATCTGCGTCACGAGCCGCCGCAGCTCGGCCCAGCTGAAGGTTTGCCAGATGCCGTAGGCTTTCTCGCGCATGGCCGTGGCCTCGGGCCGCTCGGCGGCATGCTTCAGCAGCAGTCGGGGAAAGGTGCTCAACGAGGGCATGGACGATCCGTGTCGGTTGACTTCGAGGCCGCACTCTAGGCCGCCCTTTGACGTTTTTTTGTCTTTTCGACGACAAAGTAAGGGTCAGCCCCGAGGGGGGTTTCCCTAGGGCAACGCGAAATCTGGTCCGGTGGTGACGCGCAAGCGGCGGCGCAATCGCGGGCGCGGGCGCACGGCAGACGGCTTCGGGGCCGCCATAATCCGTCCCGATGGACAAACTGCGCGCGTTCGAAACCTTCGTCGCCGTGGCCACGCGCGGGAGCCTGAGCGCAGCGGCGCGTGCCGAGGGCGTGGCGCCGGCCATCATCGGGCGGCGGCTCGACGCGCTGGAAGCGCACCTCGGCGTGAAGCTGCTGGTGCGCACCACGCGGCGCATCACGCTCACGCACGAAGGCAGCGCGTTTCTGGAAGACTGCCAGCGCCTGCTCGCCGACGTGGCCAATGCCGAGGCGAGCGTGTCGGCTGGCGGCGTCAAAGCCAGCGGCCACCTGCGCATCACGGCGCCTGCGGGCTTCGGGCGGCGGCATGTGGCGCCTCTGGTGCCGCGTTTTCGCGACCTGCACCCGGAGGTGACGATCTCGCTCAACCTCTCCGACCGGGTGGTCGATCTCGCCGCCGAAGGCTACGACTGCGCCGTGCGCGTGGGCGACCTGCCCGACTCGTCTCTGGTGAGCGTGCGCCTGGCCGACAACCGACGCCGCTGCGTGGCCGCGCCGCGCTACCTGCGCCAGCACGGCGTGCCGCGGCATCCTGCAGAGCTGGCGCGCTTCGATTGCCTCACGCTCTCGAGCGACGCCTCGCAGACCCGCGGCTGGGCCTTCACCGTGCCGCGCGAGGACGGCAGCCGCGAAGTCGTGCACTTCAAGCCCAGCGGCCCGCTCGACTGCTCCGACGGCCAGGTGCTGCACGACTGGTGCCTGGCCGGCTATGGCATCGCCTGGCGCAGCACCTGGGAAGTCGACGCCGAAATCCAGGCCGGCCTGCTCGAGCCCGTGCTCGAAGACTACAGCGCCCCGCCCAACGGCATCTACGTCATGTTCCCGCAGCGCAAGCACCTGCCGCTGCGCCTGCGCCTGTGGATCGACTGGCTGCGCCACCACTACGCGCAGCCTGACTTTTTCACACGCGGGTAAGCGCATGCTGCTAGCATCGCGCGGTTTCATCTTGTGACAACCGTGTACGCATCGTGTCGGAACCGTCCATGACACCCCGTGCGGGCGCCGCCTGGCCGCTTGCCTGGCCGCGCGCCGATGGGCACACAACGCGCCCCTGGCTGTGGGCGCTGGCGCTCGCCACCTGGGCCGCGACCTGGCTGGCGCTGCGCGCCTATGTGGCGGAAACCCCGCCCTACGACAACCTCGAACAACTGAGCTGGCTGCGCTCACTGGAGTGGGGCTACTACAAGCACCCGCCGCTGCCGACCTGGCTCGCCTGGGCCGCGGTGCAGGTCTTTGGCCCCTCGGCCGCGCTGACCTATGTGCTGGGCGCAGCCCTCACGCTGGTGGCGCTGAGCTTCCTGGCCGCGATGGTGCGGGAGGCGCTGGGCCCGCGCAGCGCGCAGGTGGCGGTGGCGGCGGCGCTCTGCATGGCCTTCTACAGCCAGCGGCTGCACTACTACAACCACAACACCTTGCTCATGCTGTGGGTGGCGGTGAGCGCCTGGCTGAGCTGGCGGCTGCTGCACCGGCCGCGCTTGAGCGACTGGGCGCTGCTGGGGCTGGTCGCTGGGCTGGGTCTGCTCACCAAATACCAGTATGTGCTGGCCGCCGCCTGCGTGGGCTGGCTGTTTCTCGCGCTGGAGATGTGGCGCTCGCCGCTGCACCGCGTGGGCGCGGCGCTGGCGGCTGGCGTCGCGCTGCTGGTGGTGTCGCCGCACCTGTGGTGGCTGGCGCAGGCGGCGCACACCCCGCTGGACTATGCGCGCGACGTGGCCTTTGCCGCCAACACGGGCGGCCTCGCACGCGCTGCCGCGGTCGCCCGCTGGGCGGCGGACTGGGGCCTCAACCGCGCGCTGCCGGCCTGGCTGTTCCTGCTGGCGCTGGCGGTGTTCTCCCGCAGCCGCCCGGGCACCGCAGCGCATGCGCAGGAGCGCACCGTGGGGAGCGCCGCGCCGCCGCCGGTTGCGACGCGCGTGTTCTTTTACAGCTGGGCGCTGCTGCCGCCGCTGGTCATGCTCGCGCTCGGCCTCGTAGGGGGCGCGCAGCTACAGACGCAGTGGGCGGCGGGCTTTGCCTTCCTCGCCACGCCCGCAGTGCTGCTGGCGCTGCGCCTCGACGAGAACCGGCTGCGGCGCCCACGGGTCGGCCGCGCTGCCGTGGCCGCCTTCGTGCTGGTGCAGGCGCTGCTGATGGCCCACACCTGGGACCGTTCGCCTCGCGGCCTGCACCCCTTCGGGCCCGAGCACTGGTGCCGTTTCCCGGCCGAGGCGCTGGCCGCTGAACTGCGCGCGCAGGCCCTGCCCGCGCTCGGTGGGCGGGTCCGTCTCATCAGCGGGCCGGCCGCCCCGATGCAGGCGCTGGCGCTGCACCTGCCGGGTTGGCCGCGCGTGCTGATCGAGCGTAATCCCGCGCTCAGCCCCTGGGTTGCGCCCGGCGAGCTGGCGGACACGCCGGTGCTCGAGCTCTGGCCGCCGGGCCAAGGGCCGCACGACCTGCCGCGCACCTCGCAGGGCTGGGGCTGGCAGATCGTCGGGCCGGTGGATGCGCCGCTGCCCTGAGAAGCTGAAAAGCGGGGCCCGAACCCTGCGCCGCGCGCTCCGCCCGACCCGCGCTGAGGCAAGGCTGAATCAGCTCCCGCGCTGGTGCGCGCCCGGCCGCGGGATGGGATGCGAGGCGCAAACCGCAGCCATAGCCGAAGCTATGGCGAGGATTTGCTTTCGACGAGACCGCCCGCCGCCGGGATGCGCGGCGCGCGGGGGGCTTGTTCAGCGTTGCCCTATGCTCGCCACCATGACGCTCGAAGCCCTGCTCGCTTACGCCCATCTGCTCGCCATCTTCGCACTCGTGGTGTTCCTCAGCAGCGAGGCCGCGCTGTGCCGCGCCGAATGGCTCAACGCGGCGGTGGTGCGACGCCTGGTGCGGGTGGATGTGATCTACGGTCTCTCTGCTTTGCTGGTGCTCGCCACCGGGCTGCTGCGCGTCTACTTCGGCGTCAAAGGCAGCGCCTGGTACTGGGCCAACCCGCTGCTGCACGTCAAGCTCGGTCTGTTCGTGGTGATGGCGGGGCTGTCCCTGCCGCCGACGCTCGCCTTCCGCCGCTGGCGCCGCGCGCTTGATGCCGAAGGCACACTGCCCGCGGCGAACGAGGTCGCCCGCGTGCGCCGGCTCGTGATGATTCAGGCCCATCTGATGCCGCTCATTCCGCTGGCGGCGGTGTTCCTGGCGCGTGGTTATGGGCATTGAGTCCTCCCCACGCCGGGTCGTGCTGTGCGCGGACGACTATGCGCTGAGCGCCAGCGTCTCGCGCGGCATCGAAGCGCTCGCGGCCCAGGGGCGGCTCAGCGCGACGAGCGTGATGGTGCTCGCCCCGCGCTGGCCGCAGGACGCCGCCCGGCTGCGTGCCTGCGTGGCGGATCATGCCATCGACGTCGGCCTGCATCTGGACTGGACCAGCCCCTACGCCCGCGCGGCCGGGCATGGCGTGTCGCTGCCCGTGGCGATGCTGCGCGCGGTTTTGGGCGCTTACGATCCGCGGACGGCGCGTGCCGTGATCGAACGCCAACTCGACGCCTTCGAGGCGCACTGGGGCGCGCCGCCCGACCATGTGGACGGTCACCAGCACGTGCAGCAGTTCGCGGGCATCGCCGAGGCACTGGTCGAGGTGCTGTCCCGACGCTACGGCGCGCGCCCACCGTGGCTGCGCATTTCCGAAGCACCTGCGCCGCTGCGCGACGCCAAGAGCCGCGTGATTGCCGCCCTCGGCGCGGCGCGCCTGCGGCGCCGTGCCCGCGAAGCCGGTCTGCCCTTCCGGCCCTGGCTCATCGGCATTTCGGATTTCGCGGCGGACGCCACGGCATTTGGCGCGCGCTTGGCGCACGGACTCGCCCACGCGCCCGATGGCAGCGTCTGCATGTGCCACCCGGGCAGCCCCGAACACCCGCACGACCCACTGGACGGCATCGCCCGGGCGCGCGAGGCCGAATACGCCTGGCTCAGCGGACCCGCGTTCCCGGAGACGCTCGCGCGCCTGGGCGTGCAGCTGGTTCGGGGGCGGGCGTGTGAGGACGCGCGAGGGGCGGGTCCCGCGTTGCCCTGATCGGCAGCCCGTACACTCGCGCGCCATGACGGATCAAAGGTTGGAGCGCCGCCGAACGGGGTGGCTGCTGGCGGGGCTTTGGGGGCTGTTGCTGGTGTTGGCGGCGCTGCGGCCGCTGGCTGTGCCCGATGAGGGGCGCTATGCCGAGGTGGGACGCTGGATGCTGCAGAGCGGCGACTGGCTCACGCCGCGGCTCAATGGCCTGCCATTTTTCCACAAGCCGCCACTGCTGCATTGGCTGCAGGCAGCGAGCATGGCCGTGTTCGGCGAGAACGCCTGGGCCGCGCGCCTGGTGCCCGCGCTGCACGCCGGGCTGATGCTGTTGGGCGTGTACCTGGCGTCGCGCGCGCTCGCGCCAGCGCTGGCACCGAAGGCCAGCGCCGAGGCGTTCGCGCGCCGCGCCGCGCTGATGTTCGGCACCAGCCTGGCCTTTCTGCTCGGCGGGCAGTATGTGAACCACGACATGCTGGTGGCGGCGTGGATCGCCACGGCGATCTGGTTGTTCGCGTTCGCGTTTCTGCACGGCGAGCGCCCGCATGCGGGACTGGCGCGGCTGGGCTTCGTCGCCTGTGCGCTCGGCGTGCTCGGGAAGGGGCTGATCGGCGTGGTGCTGCCGGGGGGCGTCATTTTCTTCTGGCTGCTCGCGACCGGGCAGTGGCGCAAGATGCCGCGCTTGCCTTGGTTCAGCGGCCTCGCGTTGTTCGCGCTGGTGGCCGTGCCGTGGTTCGTGCTGGAGCAACGCCTCTATCCGGGCTTGTTCGATTACCTGTTTGGCGACCAGCAGTTCCGCCGATACACCGCCGGCGGCTTCAACAACGCGCATCCGTGGTGGTTCTACGGCGTGGCGCTGCTTGCCCTCTTTTTTCCCTGGCTGTTTTGGGTGTTTTTTGCGGCAAAGCCCGGCGTGAAACCGTCATCTGTTGCTACGGAAAACAAAGCGTTTCAGATCTGGCTGCTGTGCCTGATCTGGGTCGGTTTGATCGTCGGTTTCTTCTCCATCCCACGCTCCAAGCTGGTCGGCTATGTGCTGCCCGTGCTGCCGCCGCTCGCGCTGCTGGCGACGCTGGGTTGGGAGCGGATGTTTGGCGCGCGCGCTGGCGCGCCCCGGCTGCTTGCCGCGCTCTGCCTCGCGGGGGTCGCACTCGCCGCGGTGCTCGAGCCGCTGTCGACGCGCCTCACCCGCGACAAGCGCGCAGACGACCTGGCCCAGACGCTGGCCTGCGCCGCGAGTCCCGAGGACACGGTCTACGTGCTGGGCGGCTACCCCTACGACCTGCCGTTCTACGTGCGCACGCCCAAACCGTTCGTGGTGCTGCAGGACTGGCCCGCGCTGCGCCGCACGGCGGGCGACAACTGGGCGCGTGAGCTGTTCGAGGCCGGGGATTTCGAGCCCGCCACGGCCGCGCAGGTGCTGCAAAGCCCCGAGGTGCTGCCCGACGCTGCCCGCCGACCCGGACAGTGGCTGCTGGTGCCGCATGACCACCCCGACGGCGACTGGAAGCACGGCTGGGTGCTGGTGCAGCGCGGCCGCGCCTGGTCGCTGTACCGCTCAGCGCCGGAACGCCCAGTAGCGGCTGAGCACGAAAGTCTGCGCGGCTGCCACCGTTAACGCGACGAACAGCGCGGCCAGCCCCGGCCAGCCCAGGCCGCGCAGCAGCGCGATGAACACCAGCTCGTTGGTCGCAAAGCCCGCCAGGGCCGTGGCCAGAAAGCGCCTGAAGCTCTGCGCCACGGTGGTGCCCGCATCCGAAAAGCTCAGCAGCCGGTGGCCGGCAAAACTCACGAAGAAGGCCACGGCAAATCCCAGCGCGTTCGCAAGCTCCGGCCACAGGTGCGGCTGCGCCCAGGCGAACACGCCCATGTGCGTGAGCGCTGCGGCCACGCCCACCAGCAGGAACCAGACGAGGCTGCGCTTCACGACCCGAGCGGTGCTTGCGCCGAGGCCCGGCCGGCCGGCTCCGCGGCCAACCCCGTGCCGGTCTGCTCGCGCACCAGGTAATTGGGCCGCTGCTTGACCTCGTCGTAAATCCGGCCGACGTACTCGGCCAGCACCCCGATCGAGAACAGTTGCACCCCGCTGAAAAACATCAGCGCGACGACGAGCGTCGCATAGCCCGGCACCCGGATGCCCCAGGCGAAATACTCGACCACCACCCAGCCGCCGTAGCCCAGCGCCAGCAGCGACAGCACCAGCCCCGCGAGCGTGAGCACGCGCAGCGGCGCCGTGGAAAACGCGAGCATGCCCGTGAGCGCCAAGGCAAACGAGCCGCGCAGCCCGAAATGACTGCTGCCCGCCGCGCGCGGCAGCGGCTCGTAGTCGATCGCCGTGCTCTGAAAACCCACCCAGGCATAGAGCCCCTTCATGAAGCGGTTGCGCTCGGGCAGGCGCTTGAGCGCCTCGACCACCCTTCGATCCATGAGGCGAAAGTCGCCCGCATGGGGAGGAATGTGCACGCGGCTACCCCAGTTGATGAGCCGGTAGAACACGTCTGTGAGGCCCGCGTGCAACCGCGTCTGGTCCTCGCGCGTGCGCCGCACGGCGTACACCACGTCACTGCCCTCGCGCCACTTGGCGAGCATCTCGGCCAGCAGCGCCGGCGGATGCTGCCCGTCGGCGTCGATCAAGGCCACCACCTCGCCCTGCGCTGCATCCAGCCCGGCAGTCAGCGCGGCTTCCTTGCCAAAGTTGCGCGAGAGCTGCACGAACACCAGCTCCGCATGCTGCGCGCACAGCGCACGCGCCACCGCCGCCGTGTCGTCGCGGCTGCCGTCGTCCACCACGATCAGCTCCACCTGCGGGCTCAGCGCGCGCAGCGCCTGCAGCACCTGCGGCACCACACGCGGCAGGTTCGCCGCCTCGTTGTAGGCGGGCATGACGCAGGAAATCGACGGGGCGAGGGTGCGCGGCGCAGACATGGCGCGCATCATGCCAAAAAGCAGCGACACTCCGCACCCATGACCACGTCCTCGACCCCTGCGCTGCGCATTCTTCGCGCCGACTATGCCAACCCCACCCACGCGCGCGACCTGCTGAGCCTGCTCGACGCCTACGCCCGCGACCCGGCTGGTGGCGGCACGCCGCTGTCGGCCTATGCCCGCGAACACCTGGTACGCGCGCTGGCCGCGCGGGCCGATGCCTTCAGCGTCCTCGCCTACGACGGTGACGCCCCGGTGGGCCTGGTCAATGCCTTCGAGGGATTCTCCACCTTCGCCGCGCGGCCGCTGGTGAATGTGCACGACGTGGTGGTGCTTGCCAGCCACCGCGGGCAGCGCATCGGCGAGCGCATGCTCGAAGCCGTCGAGCACATCGCGCGCGAGCGCGGCGCCTGCAAGCTCACGCTCGAAGTGCTCAGCGGCAACCAGGCAGCGCGCCGGCTCTACGCCCGCGTGGGCTTTGCGCCCTACGCGCTCGACCCCGCCCTGGGCACGGCAGAGTTTCTGCAGAAGAAGTTGTAGAGCAACGCCGCAGGCCCCGCGCGGGGCGCGCCTCGTAAAATCCGCCGATGCTTTCCGTCAAACAAGAACTGCTCGCGGCGCTCTCGCGCGAGCTCGAGGCGCTTGCGCCCGGCGCCGGTGCGCGTGCGGCTTTCGAGCTGCCCAAGGTGGCCGCTCACGGCGACCTCGCCTGCACGGCGGCCATGCAACTGGCCAAACCGCTCAAACGCAACCCGCGTGAGCTCGGTGAGGCGCTGCGCGAACGGCTGCTCGCCACGCCCGAATTTGCGCATTGGGTGCAGGCGGTGGAAATCGCCGGCCCCGGCTTCATCAACATTCGCTTGAAGCCTGAGGCCAAGCAACAAGTGGTTCGCGAAGTGCTCGACGCGGGTGCCGCCTTCGGCCAGCGGCCGGCGCGGGGTCAGCGGGTGCTGGTGGAATTCGTCTCGGCGAATCCGACCGGCCCCTTGCACGTGGGCCACGGCCGCCAGGCCGCGCTGGGCGACGCCATCTGCAACCTGCTGCAGACGCAGGGCTGGGATGTGTGGCGCGAGTTTTATTACAACGACGCCGGCGTGCAGATCCAGACGCTCGCGCGCTCGGTGCAGCTGCGCGCCATGGGCTACAAGCCCGGCGACCCCGAGTGGCCCGAGGCGGCCTACAACGGCGACTACATTGCCGACATTGCCGCCGACTTCCTCGCACGCAAGACCGTCCATGCCGACGACCGCAGCTTCACTGCCAGCGGCGACGTCCAGGACCTCGAGGGCATCCGCCAGTTCGCCGTGGCCTACCTGCGGCACGAGCAGGACCTGGACCTGAAGGCCTTCGACGTGCGCTTCGACCAGTACTACTTGGAGAGCAGCCTCTACACCAGCGGCCGGGTGGAGCAGACGGTTCAACGCCTGATCGCGTCGGGCAAGACCTACGAAGCCGACGGCGCGTTGTGGCTGAAAACCACCGAATACGGGGACGACAAAGACCGCGTGATGCGCAAGTCCGACGGCAGCTACACCTATTTCGTGCCCGACGTGGCCTACCACGTCACGAAATGGGAGCGGGGCTTTCACCGCGTGGTCAACATCCAGGGCACGGACCACCACGGCACCATCGCCCGCGTGCGCGCTGGCCTGCAAGCGCTCGGGATCGGCATCCCGCCGGGCTACCCCGACTATGTGCTGCACACCATGGTGCGGGTCGTGCGCGGCGGGGAAGAGGTGAAGATCTCCAAGCGCGCGGGTTCCTATGTGACGCTGCGCGACTTGATCGAGTGGACCTCGAAGGACGCGGTGCGCTTCTTCCTGCTCAGCCGCAAACCCGACACCGAATACACCTTCGATGTCGATCTGGCGGTGCAGAAGAACAACGACAACCCCGTCTATTACGTCCAATACGCCCACGCCCGCATCCACTCGGTGCTGGCGGCCTGGCGCGAGCAGGGCGGCGACCCCGCCACCCTGGCGCAGGGCGACCTCAGCGCGCTCGACACGCCCGCGGCGCAGGCCTTGATGCTGCAACTGGCCAAATACCCCGACGTGCTCACCGCAGCGGCCGAGGGCTACGCGCCGCACGACGTGGCGTTTTATCTGCGCGAGCTCGCCGCGAGCTACCACAGCTACTACGACGCCGAGCGCATCCTGGTCGACGATGCGCGTGTGCGCAACGCACGCGTCGCGCTGGTCGCCGCGACGGCGCAGGTCCTGCACAATGGCCTGGCGGTGCTGGGCGTGTCGGCCCCGACGCGGATGTGAGGGCAAAAATCATGATCGTGACGCAGCGTGGCGGAACCGTTTTGGGATTCATCGTCGGCGTGGTGGTCGGCCTTGGGCTGGCGCTGGCCGTCGCCGTGTACGTGATGCGCGTGCCCGTGCCGTTCGTCGATCGGGGCGTGGTCCGTAAAGCCGAGCCCGAGCCGCCCAAGGCGCCCAACTGGAACCCCAACGCGCCGCTGGCCGGGCGCGCCGGAGCCATCACGCCGGCGGCACCGGCCTCGGCTGCGGAGCCCTCCCAAGCGTCGCCCGCGCCCGCTGCCGCGCCGGTCCCCCCACCCGCCGCGCCGCCCGCAGCCGAGGCAGCCGCCAGGAAAGACAAGGAAACGACGCCGCGCGAGAGCGCGAGCCCGCCCGCCGCCAAGCCCGCCCCCGGCGCAGATCCGATTGGCGAGCTTGCTCGCGAGCGGGGTGCTGCTGCCGAGCCTTTCAGCTATTTCGTGCAGGCCGGCGCCTTCCGCTCGGCCGAGGAAGCCGAAGCCCAGCGCGCGAAACTGGGTCTGCAAGGCATCGAAGCCAAAGTGAGTGAACGCGAACAGGCTGGCCGCACCGTCTACCGGGTGCGCGTGGGCCCCTTCGACACGCGCGACGCCGCCGAACGCCTGAAGCAACGCCTGGACGCGGGCGGCTTCGACGCCGCCATCGTGCGCGTGCAACGCTAAGGCGACGCTGAATCAGTTCCTGCGATGCTGCGCGCCGGGCTGCGGGATGGGATGCGAGGCGCAAACCGCAGCCATAGCCGCAGCTATGGCGAGGATTTGCAACGAAGCAGACCGCCCGCAGCCGGGATGCGCGACGCGCGAGGAACTGGTTCAGCGTCGCCCTAAGCCGGAACCGAAGGCCCCGCGCGAGGATCTACCGCCGGGTAGGCCCGACCGACCCCGAACCCAACCAACGCCAGGAGATTGATTGATGAACCGCCGACTCTGTGTGCTCCGCCTGGGCACCGCGCTGCTGACCGTACCGACCTGGCAAGCCTGGGCGCAGGGCAGCGCACCCACCGCCTTGCGTGAAGGCAAGGACTACTTGGCCCTGCGCACGCCCGCGCCCACCGACGTGCCCGCAGGCAAAGTCGAGGTGCTGGAATTCTTCTCCTACAACTGCCCGCATTGCGCCGCGCTCGAGCCGAGCCTCGAGGCCTGGTCCAAGAAACTGCCGGCAGACGCCGTGCTGCGCCGCGTTCCGGTGCCGTTCATCGGCGATGCCGAGGTCAAGCAGCGCCTGTATTACACGCTCGAAGCCATGGGCAAGCTCGGTGAGCTGCATGGCAAGGTGTTCGACGCGATCCACCGGCAGCGCATCAACCTCTCGGGCGAGAAGGCGACCCTGGACTGGCTCGCCAAGCAGGGCGTGGACACAGCCAAGTACAGCGAAATCGCCAAGTCGTTCTCGATCGCGGGCAAGCTGCGCCGCGCCACGCAGCTCACCGACGCCTACCGTGTCGAAGGCGTGCCCGCGTTCGGCGTCGGCGGGCGCTACTACACGGACGGAACGCTGGCGGGCAGTCTGGAGCGCGCGCTGCAGGTGGTGGACGCGCTGATCGTGGTCGCACGTAAGCCGGCGTGAGCGTGGAGCCGCTGTCGGCCTCGCAGGGGCGTGGGTCCCTCGCGGCCGATCCGATCGTGGCGATCGCCACCGCCCCGGGACGCGGCGCGGTCGGCATCGTTCGGGTTTCGGGCCCGGCGCTGGCTGGCCTGGCCGAACGGCTCTGCGGCCGCCCCCTCGAGCCGCGCGTGGCAACCTACACCGCGTTTCGCGACGCCGCGGGCGGCATCATCGACCAGGGGCTCGCGCTGTACTTCGCAGCGCCGCACTCCTACACCGGCGAAGACGTGCTCGAACTGCAAGCACATGGGGGGCCGGTGGTGCTGCAGTTGCTGTTGGCGCGTTGCCTCGAAGCCGCCGCCGAGATCGACCCCGCCACGGGCGCGCCGCGCTTGCCTCGGCTGCGGCTCGCGCGGCCGGGCGAATTCACCCAACGCGCGTTTCTCAATGACAAGCTCGACCTCGCGCAGGCGGAGGCGGTCGCAGACCTGATCGACGCCAGCACCGAGGCGGCTGCGCGTTCGGCGGCGCGCTCGCTCGCCGGCGTGTTTTCGGCCGAGATCGAGCGCTTGCGCGAAGCGCTGGTGCAACTGCGCATGCTGGTCGAGGCCACGCTCGACTTTCCGGAAGAGGAGGTCGACTTCCTCGAACAAGCCGATGCCGCCGGGCAGCTCGAAGCGCTGCAGGCCGGTGTCGACGCGGTGCTGCGCAGCGCGCGCCAGGGCGCTCTGCTGCGCGAAGGCATCAAGGTCGTCATTGCCGGACAGCCCAATGCCGGCAAAAGCTCCCTGCTCAACGCGCTGGCCGGGGCCGAGCTCGCCATCGTGACGCCCGTGGCCGGGACGACCCGCGACGTGGTGCAGCAGACGATCCAGATCGAAGGCGTACCGCTCCATGTCCTCGACACCGCTGGCTTGCGAGACAGCGAGGACGAGGTCGAACGCATCGGCATCGAGCGCGCATGGAGCCACATCGAAAACGCCGACGCGGTGCTGTTCCTGCACGACCTCACGCGCCTCGGCGCTCCTGAATATGCAGCGGAAGAAGACCGGATCACGCGGGCGCTGAGCCAAAAACTCGGTCCAAACGTGCCTGTGATCGATGTCTGGAACAAGCGCGACGCCTGGCCCGACACCCACGCGCTGCCGGGCCCCGCCGACGCGCGCGATGCGCTCGTGCTCTCCGCGCGCACCGGCGAGGGGCTGCAGCGCCTGCGCGAGCGGTTGCTCCAAGTCGCGGGCTGGCAAAGCGGCCAGGAGGGCCTCTACCTCGCGCGCGAGCGCCACGTGCAAGCCCTGCGGCAGGTCCAAGCCCAGCTCGACCACGCCCGTGCCCTGCTGCAAGCCCCCATGCCCAGCCTCGAACTGCTGGCCGAGGAGCTGCGCTTGGCCCAAAACGCACTCAACGAAATCACCGGCGCCTTCGGCGCCGACGACTTGCTGGGGGTCATCTTCAGCCGCTTTTGCATCGGCAAGTGAGCGGCGCAGGCCGGTCGACGACTGCTCAGGAGGTCAAGGGCCGCGGGGTGACTGCGGCAGCGGTGGAAGCCGCCTCGCCCAGAAAGCCAAAATCCAGCGCCGGCCGCTCGCCGCTGATCAGTTCGGCCAGGGCCTTGCCCGAGCCTGCGCCGTGCGTCCAGCCCAGCGTGCCGTGGCCGGCGTTGACCCACAACCGCTCCACGCGCGTGCGGCCGATGAACGGAATGTTGGTCGGGGTGGCCGGGCGCAGGCCGGCCCAGTAGTTCGGTTCCGAGAGGTCGCAGACGCCGGGGAAGATCTGCTCGACCCGGCGCGCAAGCATCGCGCAGCGCGCCTGCGACAAGGGACTGTCGATCGAAGCATCCCAGCCACCGACCTCGATGGTGCCGGCGATGCGCAGCGTATCGCCGAGCCGGCTCATCGCGCACTTGACGCTGTCGTCGAGCAGGCTCACGGTGGGTGCCGCCTCGGGCCGCTTCAAGCGGAAGGTGGCGCTGTAGCCCTTGCCCGGGTAGATCGGCAGGCGCACGCCCACCTGGCGCAGCAGCGGGGCGCTGAAGCTGCCGCAAGCCACCACCGTGGCGTCGGCCTGCAGCGTGCGGCGCCCGCCGCCGAGCGTGTCGCGCAGATGCACGCGGGCCAGCGCGCCGCCCTCGGTCTCGAGGCGCTCGACCGCGTGCTGCCACAGGAACTGCGCGCCACGCTCGGCGCAGCGGCGCGCCAGCGCCTGGGTGAACAGCCGCGCGTCGCCGGATTCGTCGCTGGGCGTGTACGTGCCGCCGACGATCGGTTCCTGGCTGTACGCCAGCGCGGGCTCGATGGCGAGCAGTTCCTCGCGGCCCACCACCCGGCGCGCGACGCCGTAGCGCTGCATCAGCTCCGCGGCGCGTGCCGCGGCTTCGAAGGCGCGGGCATCGGTGTAGTAGTGCGCGATGCCACGTTCGAGCCGGTGGTATTCGATGCCGGTGCGGCGCACCAGATCTTTGAGCGCCGCGTGGCTGTAAGCGCCGAGCGCGACGAGCTGGCGCACATTGCGCTCGAAGGCCGCGTCGTTGCATTCGGCGAGGAAGCGCAGGCCCCAGGCCCATTGCGCGGGGTCCAGCGTGGGGCGGAACAGCAGTGGCGCCTCCTTGCTGAACATCCATCGGAGCGCCTTGAGCGGCGCCTCGCGGTTGGCCCAGGGCTCGCAGTAGCTGACCGAGATCTGGCCAGCGTTGGCAAAGCTCGTCTCCAGCGCCGCGTCGGGCTGGCGGTCGACGACGATGACCTCGTGCCCGCGCTCGAGCAAATGCCAGGCGGTACTCACGCCAATGATGCCCGCGCCGAGGATGAGGACCTTCATGACTCTGCTCCCAAGAAAAGCGAAATGCGATGGGCCACAGTGTCGGCCTCGACCTCGCCTTTGAAAAGCGGGATTCAAGTATCTGCAGGCGGATTAGATTGGCTGATAATCCTAAATCCGGCAGTTGGGCGCGCCTGGGCGGGTCGTCATCGGGCGCGTGGGCAAGGCGCAAACCGCAGACATGGCGGGTGCCATGGCGAGGATTTGCAACGCCGCCCCCGCGCCCGAGGGCGGCTCGAACGGGTGCGCAGCGCTCACCCAAACGGTGAACGGCCTGCGCACCGAAAATAGTTGAGACGCCAACACCTTGCATTCAGCGAAAAGCGGTCAACTGCCGGATTTAGGATGATCGACGCATGGACACCGACGCGCTCGAATGCCTCGCCGCCATCGTGGAGGAAGGCGGCTTCGACCGCGCGGCGCAGCGGTTGCACATCACCCAATCCGCGGTGTCGCAGCGACTGCGCGCGCTCGAAGCCCAGGTGGGCACGGTGCTGATCGTGCGCAGCCGGCCGCTCAAGCCGACGCCGGCGGGGCGATTGCTGCTCAAACATGCGCAGCAGATGCGACTGCTGCGCGCCGATCTGGAGCGCGACCTGCGCGAACTCGCGCCCGGCAACCGCGCCGGCGCCCGCGAGCACGAGCGCGTGGCCATCGCCATCAACGCCGACAGCATCGCGACCTGGGCGCTCGATCCCCTGGGGCCGCTCGTGCGCGAGGGCCTGGCGCTGGAGATCATCACCGACGACCAGGACTTCACCCATGAGTGGCTGCGCTCGGGCCAGGTGCTCGGGTGCGTCACGACGCTCGCGCAGCCCTTGCGCGGCTGCAAGCTCGTGCCGCTCGGGGCCATGCATTACGTGGCCGTGGCGTCGCGCGACTACGCGCGCACCCACGCCCCACAAGGGCTCACGCCGCACAACTTCAGCCGCCTGCCCTTCGTCGCCTTCAACCGCAAGGACGACATCCCGGCCGAATTCGTGCAGCAGGCCTTCGGTCTCTCACGCGTGGCCGTGGGACGCAGCTTCGTGCCCAGCTCGCAAGGCCAGGTGCGCGCGGTGCGCTCGGGCTGGGGCGCGAGCGTGGTGCCGGAACTGCTGGTGCGTGAGGCGCTCGCCGCGGGGGAACTGGTGGATCTGCTGCCGGGCCGGAGCCTGCCGGTGCAGCTGTATTGGCATTGCTGGAACCTTGCCTCCGAGGTGCTGGACGCGCTCACGAAGGCCATCGTCGACGCCGCTTCTCGAGTGCTGGCCCCAGCGGGTGACTGATGGGTCGCGTTTTGGCCGGATCAAACAAAGGTTATACGCGCGGTTCTAGAATGAGGTCATCATGACCGAAACCGCTCTTGCGCCCGTGCGCACCAAACCCTCGTTCAAGGCACAGATGCTGCAGGCGCGCGAGGACGCCATCATCGCCGCCGTGAACCGGCTGTTGGCCGAAAAAGGCTTCGACGCCATGACGGTGGACGAAGTCGCCGCCGAGGTCGGCATCGCCAAGGCCAGCCTCTACAAGCACTTCCCCAGCAAGGAGGATCTGGCCTGCGCCGCGATGGTGCGTGTGATGCGCCGCGCCCAGGCTTTCTTGGCGTCTTTGCCCGCAGATGGCCGGCCGCTCGAGCAGATCAAAGCGGTGGCGCGCTGGACCATGGAACTGCAGCTCGCCGGTGAGATGCCCTCGCTGCCGAGCCAAAACTCCAGCCTGCGCGCAACGCTGATGAACAGCGCCGACTACATGAACGGCCTCATTGAGATCAGCGACCGCCTGGGCCGCTGGATCGAAGCGGCCCAGAGCGAAGGCAGCATCAACCCCGCGCTGCCGCCGCTGGCCGTGCTCTACACGCTCTATGCGCGCGCCTGCGACCCGGTGCTGGAGTTCCTCAAAGCCTCGGGCCAGTTCAGCGACGCGCAGATCGTCGAACTGGTGATGAGCACCTGCTTCGAAGGGCTCGAAGCGCGCTGAGCGGTGCGCGCGACGAGCTCAGCGCACCAGCAGCACGGGCACTTTGCAGTGCGCGAGAACCTGGGTGGCCACCGACCCGAGCACCAGGCTCGCCAGCGCGCCGTGGCCGTGTGAGCCCATGACGATGAGGTCGAACTGGCCGTCTTCGGCGAACTTGGCGATGGTTTCGCCCGCCGGGCCAACCTTCCAGGTCGCCTGAGCCGTCACGCCGTGGCGCTCGAGGAATTTGCGCACCGGCGCGAGCACCTTTTCCGCCCCCTCGGCGTAATAGGCGTTGACCACGTCCTTGCCGACCGCTGCCCGCGCCCGCGGCGGCAGTGGCGGCTGCACCGTCAGCACGGTGTACTGCGCACTGGCGTTGAAGATTTCATCGTGCGTGACCAGGTAGGCCAGCATCTTCTTGGTAAACGGACTGCCATCGACGGCCAGCAGGATCTTCATCGCGCGTCTCCACATGGGGTTGAGCTGACACGGAGTCTACCGATTTGGGCGAGCATCGGGCGCTCACCTTTGGGCACCGGTTCCACTTGACCGCGCCCGCTGCGCGCTGGTACGAGCCGATGTCGCCGGCCAGGACCAGCACGTCGGCGCCGGGAGAGGGCTGCGGCTGAAAGCCCGGGTCGGCCTCGAGGTGAAGGTCGGAGAGCAGCTGGATCTTCATCGGGGCTGGGTGGATGGCGGGCCCGCTTCAACCCAAATCCGGATCATTTTTAAAAAAGTGGGCGCTTGCCGGCAGGAAATGGCGCTCAATCGCTCTCATTTTTGAACTCTTGTACGGCCTCGGCCGCGCGCAGCACGCTGCTGCGCAGCCATTGGTGCGCCGCATCGCGGTCCCTGCGACGCGCCCAGAGCGCTTCGACATGGACCGGCGGCACCTCGAAGGGCAGAGGGCGCATCACGAGTTCATCGGCCATGCCGGTTTGGGGCACGAAATGCCGCGGCAGTACGGTGAGTAGGTCCGACTGAACCACGACCCGGCCAGCGGTGAAGAACTGGTTCACGGTCAGCACCACCCGCCGACTGCGCCCCAGCGCGGCCAGCGCCTCGTCGATGAAGCCCCAGGGTCGGCCCGAAAAGCTCACGAGCAAATGGCGCGCCGCGCAATAGCGCGACAAGGTGAGCGGCCCTTTCGCCAGCGGATGCCCGCGGCGCATGACGCAGACATAGCTGCCGGTATAGAGCCGCTGGTGCGCGTATGCCACCGCCTCGGCCGCCTGGGTGCGCGCCGTCAGGTCGGCCAGTACCGCGGGGAAATAGCCCACCGCCAGATCGACCTGACCTTCCTCAAGCCAGCGCCGCGGATCGCGGGTGGTCAAGGGCACGATGCGCAGGGTCACGCCCGGCGCCTCGACCGAGGCGAGCCGCTCCAGTTCGGGCGCGAGCGTTGCAGCGGTCGCGTCGGCCATGGCCAGCACGAATTGGTCCCGCGCCGCCGCCGGGTCGAAGCGGCTCGGGGCGAGCGTCTGCTCCAGGCTCTGCAGCGCCTCACGCACGCCGGGCCAGAGGGCGAGCGCGCGCGGCGTGGGCTCGACCCCCGCCCCGCTGCGCCGTACGAGGTCGTCCCCCAAGGCATCGCGCAGCCGCCGCAAGGCATTGCTGACCGCCGGCTGCGTCAACGCCAGGTTGCGCGCGGCGCGCGTGAGGCTGCGCTCGGCCATGACTTCGTCAAAGACCCGCAGCAGGTTCAAGTCGAAAGTGCGGAAGTTGACGGTGCTGTCGGCAGGGCTCATCACGCCATTACATCATCACGATGCTGAATGTTCAACATCATCAATATAAAGTAGAAAAACACCCGTGGAAACCCTAATCTTCGCCTCCAGCCCTACCGGGCTTTTCAAGGATCAAGATCATGAGTCCCTCTCCCGACACCGCGCTGACCCTGCGCTCGACCGCTGACCTGCCCGAAAGTCGCGAACCGCTGCCCGCAAGCCGCACGACCGCTCGGGCGCTGGCTGCGCTGCTGCTCGCGGCCATCGTGTCCGCCATGCTGGTCGTCGCCGATCAGATCATCGAAACCTGGTCTGACGGCCATTTGTTGCTCGCCTGGGCGGGCCTGTGGGCACTCGGCTTTGCCGCCATCGTGCTGCTGGGCGGCACCGTGCGGCGCTTCGCGCAGCGCCTGACCGAACTGCTCGACGAATGGGCCCGCGCACGCGCGCAGCGCCGCGCCGACGCCCGCCTGTGGGCCATCGCCCAGCGCGACCCGCGCATCATGGCCGACCTGCAAGCGGCCTACGCCCGCAAAGAAACCGCCGCCGAGCC
>NZ_JAEMQB010000038.1:0-4582 GCF_022759015.1 Tibeticola sp.
AGGCAGCAGAAGCAGCAGAAGCAGCAGAAGCAGCAGAAGCAGCAGAAGCAGCAGAAGCAGCAGAAGCAGCAGAAGCAGAGGCCCTTGAGCCGGAAGAAGAAACCGATGCGTATCGACTCGTCGGTCCTTTGCGCATCAGTATCCCGCTCTACAACGTCTACCTCAACGAGGCCGACGAGTGGTCGCGCAAACTCCAACAGCAGTTGGGGGAGTGGGCCCTCGAATGCGAGCATCGGGCCGTACCGGCGGACGCCGCGGCGCTGGCCCACGCACTCGCGGGAAGCTCAGCGACCGTCGGCTTCCAATCGCTCTCGGCCCTGGCGCGGCAGCTCGAGCACAGCCTCGACCATGTGCAGGCGCAGCCCGGTGTAGCGCCTCGAGTGGCGGGTCTGCTGTGCGAAGTGGCCGACGAGATCCGGCGTCTGCTGCATCAGTTCGCGGCCGGTTTCCTCAAGGAGCCCAGTCCGCATTTGATCGAGGGCTTGGAGCGGCTGGAGCTTGAAGAGCCCGTGACTGGCCTCGACCAACCCGCCGAAGCCGCCGACGAGGGCGATGAGCGCCCCTCCGCTGCGGCGCCGGCTTCGGCTGAGGCGAATCGTGTAGCCACCGGCGTCGCTGGTGCGCCGCCGGAAGAGGGCGATTTCGACGTCCTCGATCAGGTCGACGCGGATCTGTTTCCGATCTTCGAAGAAGAGGCGCTTGAACTCTTGCCCCGCTTGGGCAGCGCGCTGCGGCAATGGGCGGCCCGCCCCGACAACACTTCGGCGCGAGGTGAGGTCTTGCGGACGCTGCACACCCTCAAAGGCAGCGCCCGACTCGCAGGTGCCCAGCGTCTGGGTGAGATGGCGCACCGCATGGAGTCGGAGATCGAGGCCATTGCTGCCGAGTCGGCGTTGGGCGAGGACATCGACCCGCTGTTGGCGGCATTTGATGCCCTGGTCGCGCGCTTCGAGCAACTGCGAAACCCACCCGAAGAAGCCACTCGCCCCGAGGCCGCTCCGGCCGAGCCGGCGCCCGCAGCTGCGCCCAGCGCCACGGCCTCCAGGCTAGGGGAAGCGTCCGCACAGCCCGCATCTCCTCCGCAGGCTGGGGCGGTCGCGCAGCCGGCGCCCTTGTTGGCCGCCCCCTTGCGTGCGGCAGCCAACCAGACGGTGCGCGTGCGGGCCCAGCTGCTCGACCGGCTGGTCAATCAAGCCGGCGAAGTGATGATTACCCGTTCGCGGCTGGAGACGCAGATGCGTCAGTTGCGCCAGTCGCTGAACGACCTTACTGGGAACCTCGAGCGCTTGCGCCACCAGTTGCGGGACGTCGAGGTCCAGGCCGAGAGCCAGATGCAATCGCGCCTCGCGCAAGCCAAGGACAGCCAGCAGAATTTCGATCCGCTCGAATTCGACCGTTTCACGCGCGTGCAGGAACTCACGCGGATGATGGCCGAGTCGGTCAACGACGTCGCGACCGTGCAGCGCGCCCTTCAGCGCACGGTCGACGCGACCGAAGACGACTTGCAGGCACAAGCGCGCCAAACCCGAGCGCTGCAAGAAGATTTGCTTCGGGCGCGCATGGTGGAATTCGAATCGATCTCGGAGCGCCTCTACCGGGTCGTACGGCAGGCGGCGAAAGACACCGGCAAGCAAGTCAAGCTCGATCTGATTGGCGGTGGGATTGAGATCGACCGGGGGTTGCTCGACCGTATGACCGGCGCATTCGAACACCTGCTGCGCAATTGCGTCGTCCACGGAATCGAGTCGCCCGAGACACGCACGGCTGCAGGAAAGCCCGCAGCTGGGACGGTTTCCGTCGACGTGCGACAGGTGGGCAACGAAGTGATGCTGACTTTTGCCGATGACGGCGCCGGCCTCGATTACGCGCGCTTGCGGGACAAGGCGACCCGGCTCGGCCTCATCGCGCCAGACCAGGCGCTGACCGAGCAGGAAGCGGCGGAGTTGATTTTCATGCCTGGCCTGTCCACGGCGTCCGAGGTGACCGAATTGGCGGGTCGGGGTGTCGGTATGGATGTGGTCCGCTCCGAGATCCAATCCGTCGGCGGACGGATCGAGGTCGAGTCGCAGCCCGGAGCGGGTACGCGTTTCAAGCTCACCCTGCCTTTGACAACGGCGGTCACGCAAGTCGTGTTGTTGCGCGCTGCAGGTCAGGTTTTCGCGGTGCCTGCCGGGGTGGTCGAGCTCGTGCGCAAGCTCAAGGCCGACGAGGTCGCGGCGGCTTACGCGACGGGTGAATGGCGCTTCGGCGCCGACGCCTTGCCCTTCTACTGGGCGGGTGCCCTGTTCGGCATTGGCAATCAATCGGCTGAATTCCCGGAAAAGACCGCGTCGGTGGTCATTTTCCGCAGCGGCGACCGTCGGATCGCCGTTCACGTCGACGAGGTTTTGGGAAACCAGGAAGCGGTGGTCAAGAACCTTGGGCCCCAGCTTTCGCGTTTGGTGGGGCTTGCGGGGGTTACGGTGCTTCCCTCGGGAGACGTGGTGCTGATCTACAACCCGGTCGTTCTGGCCGCAGCCTACGGCGAGGCTGCGCGTCGGCAGCCCACGCCACGTTCTGCACCGCAGGCTCAGGAGCAGGCGCTCGCGCCCGCAGTTCCGCTGGTTCTGGTCGTGGACGATTCGATCACGGTTCGACGGGTCACGCAGCGCCTGCTGCAAAGAGAAGGCTATCGGGTGGCTTTGGCGGCCGATGGCTTGCAAGCCCTCAAGGTGTTGCAGGAAGAGCGGCCCAGCGTGGTTTTGTCCGATATCGAAATGCCACGCATGGACGGCTTCGATCTGGCACGCAACATTCGCGCGTCCGACGCCCTCAAAGACCTGCCGATCGTGATGATCACGTCACGGATCGCCGAGAAGCACCGGGAGCATGCGAAGGCCTTAGGGGTCAACCACTATCTCGGCAAGCCCTACTCGGAAGAAGAACTTCTGGCGCTCGTTCGCCGCTATGCCTATGGGACGGTCGAGGCCTGACGGCCGCGGACGGCGGCATAGCGCGCGAGCGTGCGCTCGCGCGCAGCCTCGTGCGCGACGATGGGTGCGGGGTAATCGATGCCGAGCCGAACATCGGCAGCGGCAAGGTCGACCGGCTTTGCCTTCCAGGGGGCGTGGATGCTGGTGTTGGGCAGTTGGGCGATTTCCGGCACGTAACGGCGGATGAAGCGGCCTTCGGGGTCGAAGCGCTCGCTCTGAGTCACTGGATTGAATATGCGGAACCAGGGCTGCGCATCGCAGCCGGTCGAAGCACACCATTGCCAGCCGCCGTTGTTGGCGGCGAGGTCATAGTCGTTGAGCTGGGCCGCAAAGTAGCGCTCGCCTCGCCGCCAGTCGATGCCCAGATTCTTGACCAGGAAGCTCGCCGTCACCATGCGCAGCCGGTTGTGCAGGTAGCCGGTTTGGTTCAGTTGCCGCATACCGGCATCGACCAACGGATAGCCGGTCTGGCCTTGACACCACGCATCGAACGCGGCGTCGGCCTCGGCTCCGGTTTCCCAAGTGATCCGGTCGTATTCGGGCTTGAAGCTGTGGTCGACCACATGCGGGTACATCCCCAGGATCTGGAAGTAAAACTCACGCCAAACCAGTTCGCTGAGCCAGGTCGTCGCCCCTGTACCGGCCCCTGTGCGTGCGGCCGCCTGCGCGGCGGCGACGAGTTCGCGGATCGAAATCGTGCCAAAGCGTAGGTGGACGCTCAGATAGCTTGGCCCCTTGAGCGCCGGGTAGTCACGCAGCGCATCGTATCGGCCGATGCGCCCGAGGAAATCTCGAAGTCGCTGGGTCGCGCCGTCCGATCCGGGCAAAAGCCGTTGAACCTCGTCGGCTGGAGGCTCAAACCCCATTTCGGCGAGGCTAGGGATCGGGCGTTGCAAGGCTGGCGGAGGGGCCGCGAGGCTCGCGGCATGGTCGGCCGCGGTGCGGGGCTCGAGGTCTTCTTCCGTGAGCCGGGCGAGCCAAGCGTTCTTGAACGGCGTGAAGACGGAATAGGGCTTGCCCTGCTGCGTGCGAATCTCGTTGGGGGCAAAGACGACCTGGTCCTTGTGGAGGTGGAATGCCACGCCCAACGAGGACAGCGCCGAGCGAACCCGTTCATCGCGGGCGCAGGCTTCGGGCTCGTAGTCCTCGTTGGCAAAAACGGCGTCGACGCCGAGCTGGACCGCCAGATCCGCAATCGCGCCCTCGGCATGGGCGTGCCGGACGATCAGGTTCACGCCCGGTGTAGGGCTCAGCGCACGGAGGTCCCGGTCGAGCGCGAGCACGGAGGCATGAATGAAGCCGACGCGGCGGTCCTGGCGGGGCAGGGGGTCGAGAATGGCGCGGTCGAAAACGAAGGCGACATAGACGCGCTCGCACTGGCGCAAGGCCTGGTGCAAAGCGGTGTTGTCGTTGCAACGGAGGTCTCGGCGGAACCACATCAGGCCGCTTCGATAGGGTTTGTTCGTCGACATCGGTAAAATTCTGGCATGCCTCGCGACTCCACCGGCACCGACCTCGCAGATCATTTCCTCATTGCCATGCCGGGTTTGGAAGACGGTGCTTTTGCGCGCAGCGTCATCTATCTGTGCGAGCACACCGAGGACGGAGCG